>CAZTXC010000001.1:0-22674 GCA_964617855.1 uncultured Candidatus Saccharibacteria bacterium
ATGATCGGCTATCACTCGAACACACAGTTGTGGTATCCGATGTGCCGACCTCCAGCATCTTCCAAGTACAGGTTGTGGCCAACGATAAGGCCGGCAACAGTGCACTCTCTGAACCCCAAACCGCTATTATTGGCCGAGCTTCAGAAAACGTCTTTTCGTTGATCTTTACTGCACTTCAGCAGATATTTGGGATAGGTAATTAGTATGAAAAAACCCTCAAAACCCCACAGCGCAACAGCCTCAAAAAAGATCAGCCGATTAGGGCGCCTGCGAAAACTCATCGTAACCACCCCAATTAAACACGCAGTAGTTTGCGCCACAGCTATGTTGTTCCTGTATGTAGCATTTGGCTCCAATGGCGGGTCGATTGTGCGGGCAGCCTGGGTGCAAGACGATTGGACAGGGGGTGTCGGAACCGGGGCAGACCAGTACAGTAGCGCGAGTAACATTAACGACAGCGTGGCGGGACAGCTGACCCTAGTTAATAACAACCTGGGCAACTGGTGTAATGACCCTGGTGTTTGTGATAGCAACTGGTCAAGGCGCCAAATAGTAACTTTGGAAAACCAGGGCGATGCCGTCACTAATCAAAGTGTGTTGTTATTCGTAGACTACCAAGACGAGATGAATAGCGACTTCTCTGACCTACGATTTACCGATAGCTCTGGGACGGTGCTGACTCATTATGTATTAGATAAAACCGATTCCGACAAGGCCCGAGTCTGGATCGAAACAGGCGCCGTTGCATCAGAAGACACCTACCTGGTGTACATGTACTTTGGTAATAGTGGCGCCAGCGACACTTCAGATGACTCATTCCTTCTCTTTGAAGACGGGTTTGACCAAGGGAACTCCGTCAAATGGTCAGACATTGGTGGCTTCAGCCCGTCAGTTAGCAACGGCGCTATAGAGCTCAGGGGTGCACAGGGTGGTTACGACTGGGTAGGAAGCGTACCAACCTTTGACCCTACAACTGGCGCAAAACAGGTACTGCTAGACGTAGAACAGATTGATAAAACCTGCGATAACGATTACTTATTTGGTGTGTCCGTTAATCATAGCGGCCAATACTTTGAGTTCGATACCGCGTCTTCGACCGATTGCGAGAATCGGATGCGTCTAGTGACAAACAACCCCGGCTCTGTAGTCCAGTCGGCAGATAACTTACTGGCAAACGGCCAGAAGTATACGTACAAAGTAACTGTTAATGAGGCTGGCGAGCATGACTACTTTTATAGCACTGACGAAGGGCGCACCTTTGCCCGCATAGCCAATGTAGATGTTACTGCTGGTGCTAATACAAACCCATTCCGTTTGGAAATATTTGCGGTTGGAGGAAGTCGCCCCGGCCCCGCGCGATTCAGCAATATAACCGTCACTGATATTGGCTCACCATTTAAAGCGTACTTTGGACTGATAGAGCACCAAGGTGGCAAGACTGGCTTCTTGGAGTCAGCCATTTTTGACACTGGTGGTACTGCCCACTTTGGTAACATCGAGTACACAACCTCCGGGTCTGGGCACATCTTTGTACAAGTGCGCTCGGCGTCGAATGCTGACATGAGCGACGCATCACCATGGCACCGCTGCCCAGGCCTTGCTTCGGGCTCTTCGATGGACGCCAATAATGATTGCGTTGATACCAGCGGCCGCTATGCACAATACATTGTTGGCATGTCAGCAGATAGCACTAACAGCTTCCAACTCAACAGCATTTCTATCAACTATATTGTCGACGACGCTGGCCCAACCGCTCCAACCAACTTGCAAATGCGCCGTCAGAATGACTCTGGCCCAGTAGTTTCAGCAGAGGGTTGGATTAATGCATTGCCGTATGCGCAGTGGTCAGCAGCAGCAGATGTGGGTGAGGCAGGCACTGTGGGTTACTGCCTATACGTCGGCACCAACGAAGCTCCTGATCTAAGTACAACCGCGGGTGAATTAAGCGGGAGCGGGAACCTTGATGTCGATGGCGCTTGCGCCTATGCCCGTGACGACACATCCTTACCAAGCGACACTTCGCTTTCTAGCTCACTGCAAAATGGCTCAACATACTACATAATTGTGGCTGGCATTGATGCCTTTGGTAACATCGGGGCCAGTTCTTCAACGAGCTTTAAATTCGACAATCAACCCCCCACACCAGCAACCCTCGCATCAGTACCGATAGCAGTGAGCAGTAAGATATTCAATGTAACCTGGGTGACAGGTGGCGGCTCCAGTCTTTTTGATGGTGAGTCCGGTCCGGCCGGTCTTAAATACTGTGTTACGAACGCGCTACTGGGATTTGCAGGGTGTGACCCATCAACCGATAGCAACTTCTATGGTTTACAGCACACATCAGGTCGCGTTGACGATACATCTGACGTTGTGCCATTCGCCAATGGACAAATCACCACTGTCGCTGCAGACGCTAGCCGCTTAGACGATGCGGTTGCTTTTGCGAATAAAATTCGTGTTATAGCCATCGACCAGGCAGGTAATAGTACTACACTCATCGACAGCATCCTTATCATCACCCATGCGCCTGGCCAGGTCCCAGAAAATTTAGTCGTAAATCCGCCCAGTAGTAGCACCAATTCATTCTCTTTCACCTGGGATCCGCCAACAACCCATGTCTTCCCTACTAGTGACTTAAATTATTGCTGGACGGTAAATGAGGTAATCGCAACTGATGGTAGCAACTGCAATTGGACCGGAAAAGGCATCACTCAATTGGCTGCCGGTGCCTACGCCACCCAGCAAGGCACAAATACCTTCCGGATTGCCACCGACGATGTGCCTGGAACGTTTGATGGCAGCCAATCAACGTCCATCACATTCACGGCAAGCACCACAGCGCCAGGAGCACCACAGGACGTTGACATATCAGACGTATCTACCAGAGCTACCAGCTCCTGGAAACTAGCCCTGTCTTGGGCGCCACCAACCCTGCCTGGCAGTGGGGTAAACAGTTACCGCATTTATCGCTCGACCGATGGAGCTACCTATTCGCAAGTAGGGTCTACTAGCGGCAGCAACACTAGTTTCGTCGATTCGGGCTTAAGCCAGGTTGACTACTACTACAAAGTAAAAGCCTGTGACAACGCCGCAAACTGCGGCATAGATAGTAGTGTTGTAACACTCAAACCTACCGGCAGATTCACTGAGCCAGCCAACCTAACCGCTGATACTGATCAGCCAAAAGTTAAGAATATTGGTACGAAAGGAAGTACTGTCTACTGGTTCACCGACCGAGACAGCGATTCCAAAGTAGCCTATGGCACCAGTCCTGGCCAGTACGGTACTGAGGAGGTTGGCAACTCTGCACAAGTAGCGACCCACGAAGTTACCCTAAGTAACCTGCAACCCAACACAACTTACTATTACATTGCCAAATGGACCGACCGTGATGGCAACACTGGGCAGTCGCAAGAACGTAGCTTTACCACCGCTCCCCCACCCACCGTCAGTGAAGTATCGCCATCAAACGTAACCGCCAACTCTGCCAGCATCACCTTCCGCACGAAAGATGCCTCGAAAGCCTTCATTTACTTTGGCCGCGACACCAACTTTGGGGGCCTAGAGACAATTAACACTGCTACCAAGGAATCAACATACACCGTGACACTACGCGGACTTACGGATGGTGCACGCTACGTGTTCAAGGTCAATGGCCTGGACAGCGACGGAAACGAATACCAGGGAAATACCTATACCTTCACCACCCCGGCGCGGCCGCGTATTAACAACCTCAAGTTCCAGCCTGTCGCCAACGAACCGAGTAGCACCATGGAGGTAACCTGGAACACTAATGTAGCTTCTACCAGCGAACTAGTTTACGGCCCTGCTGGGGGTCAGCGAGTACAAGTAGTAGATTCTAAGCTGGTGACCGAGCACAAAGTTATCATCCGCGACCTGATAGATGACACCGACTACAACCTGGTTGCTACGTCTCATGATAAAGACAACAACGCGGCAGTTTCGGATAGCCAAAGATTCCGTACAGCCCTTGACACTCGCCCGCCTAAAATAAGTGATGTGGTTGTTGAGACCTCTGTGAGAGGAAATGGGAGTCAATCGAGAGGCCAGATTATCGTGTCATGGAAGACAGATGAGCCAGCGACCAGCCAAGTAGCTTTCGGGCTGGGTGAAGGCGCTTCACTAACAAGCAAGTCATCCGAAGATGGTCGCATGACGCTGGAGCATACCGTTGTCGTCTCTGACATCCCAACCTCGAGTATTTACAGCGTAGCGCCAATCAGCACCGACAAGGGCGATAACGCCACTACAGCCGAAAGCATAACTGCTATAATTGGACGAGGTTCCGAAAACGTATTCAATATAATATTTGACGCTCTAGGGCGAATATTCGGGTTATAGCACAATGGCACAGCCGATCATCAAATTCCAAAACGTTAGCGTCTCCTTTCAAGCCAAGGATAGTTTGGTGACCGTTCTGAAAGACGTTAATTTTGAGATCGCCAGCAACAGTTTTTCGATTATTTACGGACCATCGGGCTCAGGCAAGACAACGGTACTCAACATGCTACTGGGCTTGCTACCCCCAAGTCAGGGCAAAGTTTTAGTCGGCGGTACAGACATCTACCAGCTAAGCGTCGACGAACGTGCTAAATTCCGTGCCAAACATTTTGGTATGGTGACGCAGACCAACAACTGGATTACTAGCTTAACGGTACTAGAGAATATTGCGCTCCCCTTGTATTTAGCAGGAGGCAATCATGAAGCTTCGGTTGAGCAGGCCATGGCGAGCTTAAAGCGTGTTGGGCTAGACGTTTACGCACACTACCGCCCGTCGGTACTATCGATTGGTCAGCAGCAACGCATCTCTATGGCCCGAGCAACAATCGTCACCCCAGAATTGTTAGTGGCTGACGAGCCAACCGGAAACTTGGACTCTAAAAACGGTGACATGATTATGCAGCTCATGACTTCCTTTAAAAACCATAATGAATCAACGATTGTACTGGTCACCCACAACCTCGAGTACCTCCCACTCAGCGACCACCGTCTATTTATTAAGGACGGGGTCGTCACCGAAGACACTGGTGGGTATCTACCTTCAGCTAGCGGAAATCTCGTAACAGCTACGGATGCGAGGACCTAATGGCTACCGAACCTAAAACACCAAAGCCTGCCAGCACCACAAAAAATGCTGCCAAAAAGGCTGCTGCAAGCAAATCTCAACCAGTTTCTATGACACCTAAGAAACCTGGCCACGCCTTAAAGGCAGATGCACCTGATCACATCGATGAGGCGCTTTCGGGCATGTATGGCGGCGAGAACGAGGTGACGGAAGACACAAAAAGGGACCGTAGCGCCCATTTGGAAGCTAAGGGTGGTGTGGTGCGACCCCATATTCTGTTTAGACTAGCCCGGAAGAACCTCTTCTTCAAAAAATTACGTACCAGCCTGACCGTCCTGGGTGTTGTCATTGGAATCGGCTCGGTGGTGTTCTTGGTGTCGTTCGGTGTTGGTTTGCAAAATTTGGTCAGCCAACAAGTAGTCGGTTCAAAGTCTGTTAATACTATCGACGTAACATCTGCACGATCCAAGATACTCAAGCTTGACCGCGAGAACATCGATACGGTTAAGGGCGTTCAGTACATAGACAAAGTCACGCAAGTCTACACCGCTGCCGGGAAATTAAAGATTAGTGATTCGCAAATAGACTCAGTGGTGTACGGCACCTCTAAGGATTATATGGAGTTGGCCTCACTGACCGCTATCGAAGGCACGGTGCTCGCTGCTAATGAGGATGGTAACGCCATCATCAACACCTCTTTACTTACCGCTACCGGTCAGACGAATGCAAGTAAGGCGCTTGGGCAAAAGATCAGCCTGACCTTCACGATTCAAGAAACCTCATCGGGCGAAAAACGCAGTGTCACCAAAGACTTAAAAATTGGCGGCATCATCGACAGTGGTGCGGGAGCTGAAATTTATATCCCTCAACAGTACTTTGCCAGTGCAGATGCTGCGGCAGCCAGCCAGCTCAAGGTGTTGGTTAAAGACCAGTCCCGCATTCCCGAGGTCCGCAAAGCCATTGAGGCGCTTGGCTTTTCCACCAACTCACCACTCGATACGCTAGACCAAATTAATCAGGTGTTTACACTACTCAAATTTGTCCTGTTGGGCTTTGGTGGCATTGGAATGCTCATCGCCATTCTGGGCATGTTTAACACCATGACAATATCCCTGTTGGAACGAACGCGTGAGATTGGGCTGATGATTACCCTCGGTGCCAGGCAGCGAGATGTTAAGCGCATGCTGGTTGTTGAATCATTGCTGTTGTCTATGCTTGGCGGCATCCTGGGTATCGCAGGTGCCTACTTGATGAGTTTTGGCGTCAATGTAGTCCTCAATAGCTTTGCGCATAGTCGTGGTGTTACCGAGAACGTCACCGCTTTTAGCTTCCCAGTGGAGCTGTTAGTGCTTGTTGTGGTTCTGAGCGCGATCTTGGGCCTTATCGTCGTCTATTTCCCCGCCCGACGTGCCTCTCGCATCAATCCAATCGACGCAATTCGCTTCGAATAGTTGCAATTTTTCCACCCCGAGTATTTTCTCTGTAATACTTGTGCTTATTTTGGTACAATAGCGGAGAGTTTCTAAACATGATGCCATTGAGGTAAATTGCGTGGCTAAACCAAAAGCCATACACAAGGTTATTCACCATACCAAACGAGTCGGAAAACAGGCTGCCAGCCATAGTATTCGTATTGCCAAAGTTTCGGCCAAGGCTGGAGGCAAAGTGGCTGTTGTTTCGGGCCGTACCACTAAAAAAGTGGCCGTTAAAGCCCATTATCACCTTTCAAAGCAGCCCCATCAACGCCTTATGGCCAAAGGCGGCACCTATAGTAAGTGGCATAGCTGGCGATGGCATAAACACGTTCATGGCACAGTAGCTGGAGTATACGTAGTGCTGGTTGGCGTCATTGTCTTTAACACTGTTCAGTCAGCATTGGCAGCCGATTTGACGGACAACTGGGACTTCACAACTGCTGCCAACTACACCATTGATAGCGGCATCGAGACCAGCGGCTCTGCGGCCCGGCTCAAGGCCCAGGAATACACCACCGATGGCAACACCGCTGCACTGTACAACCTAAACGAGTCGAGTGGCACATCAATTGCCGACGCTTCGGCCAATAGCAACACCGGCACCGCCAACACTGCGCCAACCTGGGGCACAGGCAACCTCAATGGCGCTGCTTCGCTCAATGGCACAAATCAGCGCATCTCTGCCGCAGATTCAAGCAGCCTGTCACTGACTGGGCAACACTCCCTCGAGGGTTGGTTCAAGCCAAGCTCAACTTTTGACACCTCTGCAAATCAGAATATGGGCATCTTAGATAAAGGCTCTTACAAAGTTGGCCTCGACCGAACAAGCGGAAAACTTACTTACGAGGCGCAAAACAGCGCCGCCGGGAGCGGCTGGACCCGTCGCTTGGGCAACGGATTAAACAATAGCTGGACTGTGGGCCACGTACTAGTAGGCCCATCGGTGGCATACGGCAGTGATGTGTACGCAACGACCTCCGGTATCCTCACTGGCGAAGGTGAAGTGTGGCGCTGGAATGGCACAAGCTGGACTAAGGTCGGAGGTGATGGCATAAATAGCAGCTGGGCAGATGACACATACGAAGCGGTTAGCTCTATAGCCGTGAACGGTACCGCGCTTTATGCTGGACTAGGTACGGGAAGTGGTGACGGTGAAGTCTGGACCTGTGAACTTAGCACTAACTGCACCACCTGGTCTAAGATCGGTGGCGACGGGACCGGCCCCAGCTCAGCAATGGAGACGATCAGTGCGATGACCACATATAGCGGATCACTATATGTGGGCACTGGATCTGGGACCAACGATGCCATGGTCTGGAAGTACAATGGCGGCACCTCATGGACGCAGATTGGTGGCGTGGGCTTGAATAGTAGCTGGAACACTAATTACGAAGCAGTGTTCTCGTTAGCCAGTGATGCAACTTATTTATATGCCGGGTTAGGCTCTACGACAACCGATGCTGAAGTGTGGCGCTGGAATGGGACGGCCTGGTCACAAATTGGAGGCGACGGACTAAATAGTAGCTGGAACACTAATTACGAAACGGTACAAACGCTCACTTTAATGGGTGGAAATGTGTACGCCGGCTTAGGCACAGGAGCCGGAGATGGCGAAGTGTGGCGCTGGAATGGGACGGCCTGGTCACAAATTGGAGGCGATAGTTTAAACAGCAGCTGGGGGGCAACTGGCTCTCAGATTAATTCGGCGGTCACTGATGGAAGTACGCTATACATGAGTGTTCAAGTCGGAGCTGCAGGTGAGATATGGACTCTAACTGGATCAACTACTTGGACACGCGTGGGAGCCAACCTCGTGAACGGATTCCCTAGTGCGAGCGGCGTAACCGGTTTGGCGCTGGCCAACTCCAAGGTTTATGTTGGCTACGGAACCACGAGCAGCGGGGCTTACTTTATGGAGTGGACTGGCAGTGGGAACTGGAGCTATATTGGTGGTCGCTTCTTGAATGGAAGCTGGGGCGGCCACCAGATCGGTACCGTAGTTTCAAGCACCACCCATAATGGCAAAGCATACTTTGGGATTGGTGTTTCAGCCGGAGAAGTGTACGAATACGACGGCTCAACCGCAACCATGGTTGGCGGTGAAGGCTTAAACAGCAGCTGGGCGTTCAACACTTATGAGTCTGTCACAAGCATGATCTCATACAATGGCAGTCTATATGCAGGGCTCGGCACGGGCACTGGCGATGGCGAAGTGTGGCGGTATACCAGCGGTAGCTGGACCAAAGTTGGTGGTGACAGTACTAATTCGAGCTGGTCAAGTGCCACCACCATAGATAGCATGGCTGTCTATGGTGGAAACCTTTATGCAGGTGTAACGACTGGTAGCGCTGGTGAGGTGTGGCGCTGGAATGGTACTACTTGGACTCGTGTTGGTGGCAGTAGCACAAATAGCTCCTGGACAACGACTCAACGAGTGGTCCCTTCCATGACCGCGTATGACAACCAGTTATGCGCAGGAACCGAAACCGTAAATACCGCAGGTAACGGCAACGTCTGGTGCTATAACGGGACTACTTGGACGCAGATTGGTGGTAGTAGCAACCTCAATAGTGGCTGGTCAAGTGCCAACTCTGATGCAGTAGCAACTCTCTCGGTCTATAATGGGCAGCTTTATGCGGGCGTCTCTGAGGTGACAGCATTGAATAGCTCTGTTTGGCGCTGGGATGGAACCAGCTGGACGCAAGTTGCTGGTAACGGAACAGCTAGCAGCTGGCCAGATGGCACCTACAGCCGACTTTCGTCCACGGCAGTGTATAACGGTGAGTTGTACGTCGGCACCGGAACAACGACCGCCGGTAATGGTGATGTGTGGAAATATAACGGCACCAGCTGGAGCCAAGCCGCTGGTGACAGCACGAATGGCAGCTGGACAGGTGGAACCATCGAGGTGGTGCCAACCCTAACGGTATACAAAGGCAAGCTTTACGCAGGTACCGGAAACACCGCCAATGCCGATGCCCAAGTTTGGTCAGTTGGTAACAATACCTACCTAGAGTCGACGTCAACCAGCTTCTCGAACAGTTGGTACCATTTTGCCGTCACGAACGACCTTGCAAATGCCAAGCTATATATCGGCGGCATAGAGCAGGCCTCGGCTAGCACCGCCTCAACCCCTGACAACTCCCTCCCCCTTCTCATCGGCACGAATTATGGCTCAAATGTCGCGGGTAATGCGCAAGGCTTCTTTGCTGGATCACTAGACGAGATTCGTATTAGTAGCTCCGTGCGGGGAGGATTTACGACTGCTCCTTATAGCAGCACTCGACAAGCGATCACTCTAAACGACGCCGTTCGGACCACTGGCGTCAATCATTGGGATGGTTTATCTAGTAGTGAAACGACTAACGGCGGCGCCATAACCTACCGGCTAAGTAGCGATGACGGGACAACCTGGAAGTACTGGACCGGGAGTGCCTGGGGCACCTCTAGTGCAACATCGCAAGCGAACGATATCAGCACTATTAACACCAATATTGCCACGTTCCCTGTTACGTTCAGTGGCATTAAATGGCAAGCGGTACTGCTTGGGGACGGCACTCAGCAAGTACAGCTCAATTCCGTAGAACTTTCTTCAACCTCCGACACAACCGACCCATCAGCTAACGCCAGTAGTATTACCGCCCTCAAGGCGAACGGTGGCTCCTCGCTCGCGAGTAATGGCTGGACCAACGGTGGCTCGCCATACTTCTCGTGGACCGCAGGTACCGATGACGACTCTGGCGTCCTCGGGTACTGCTTGTATCTCGGCACTTCTTCAAGTGGTGATCCAGAAACAACGAAAGGCATGTTGGGTACGAGCTCTGTGGACACCGGCAACAACTGCCCCTTCGCCGTATCGAGCACCAACATTGATTTAGCTACCAGTGGCTACCTCGGTACAGCATTGACGAGCTCTTCATCACCTTACTACTTGAACATTAAAGCTATCGATAATGCCGGCAACATCTCTAACGCATCAGCACAGTTCCAGTTTAGGTTCGACAATACCTTACCTAGCAATCCTAGCTTTGTGTCAGCACCATCTGGCTTTTTGAATAGCAAAGCAGCTACCCTAACCTGGCCAACGAGCGGCGGTACAGCTGCCGCGGACAACAACTCTGGCGTAGCCGGCCTACAATACCGCATTGGTTCTAGTGGCACGTGGTATGGTGACGATCACACTGGCAGCGGCGACATTAACGACTTACTCAATAACGACGGCAGCTACGAAACCCTCGACCCAACCGATTATGACGACTTAACAGATGGCATCAATACCATCTACTTCCGCACCTGGGACGCAGCTGGCAACGTCACGACTAACTATGTTACTGCGGTGCTAAAAATTAACACCACCGGTGCGCCAAGTGAGCCGCAAAATCTTGAAGCAACCCCAGCCACCAATACAACCAACTCATTCAGCTTTGAATGGGACGCACCGACTACCTATAACACTACGACTGGACAACCAGATAAGCTCAGCTACTGCTACACCATCAACACCCTACCCACCGTCAACAACTGCACCTTTACTTCATTGGGTCAAACAAGCGTGGGGCCGGCGGCCTTCGCTACACAACCAGGCGCCAATACATTCTATGTTGTCGCCAAGGATGACTTTGGCGCCATCAACTATGCGAGTTACACCAGCACAACCTTCACCGCAAATACGTCTGCCCCTGGCATGCCAATTAATATTGATATCGTTGACGTGTCGGTTAAGACCACTAGCAACTGGCGTCTAGCCGTAACATGGGACCAACCAACATCAATTGGCGCAGGCATCGCCGCCTATCGACTATTCCGTTCAACCGACAACAGCACCTTCTCGCAAGTTGGTAGCAGCTCGGCCACGTCATATGTTGACGGCGGCTTAACGCAACAAACCTACTACTACAAGGTTAAGGCATGTGACAGCGCTAACAACTGCGGCGCAGAGAGTAGCGTTGTTTCGTTACTCCCGACTGGCAAATTCACCGAACCAGCCGAGCAAACTTCGGAGGCGGTTGTCAGTGACATCACAACAAAACGCGCAACCATTGCCTGGAACACTAGCCGCGCGTCTGACAGCAAGATTCTCATTGGCGTAACCAGTGGTGAGTACAGCGCTTCAGAAGTTGGAAACAGTTCTCAAGTTTCTGCTCACACTATCGAGCTAGACAACTTGGCGGCAGGTACAACCTACTACTTTAAGGCCCGCTGGACAGACGTTGATGGCAACACGGGCACCAGCCAAGAGTACACCTTCACCACCGCCCCCGCACCAGTCTTAAAAGAAGTTCAGGAAACCAAAGTCAGCCTAGATAGCGCAACGCTACAATTCACCACAGTGGATGCCAAGAAAGTTAACTTACTGTTTGGAAAAACTGATTCATTTGGTGGGGTAAAGAGCATTAATACATCACTAGATGAATCGACCTATAGCACCGACCTTGAAGGACTCGAAGACGGCACTAAATACTTTTACAAGCTTGTTATGTTTGATACCGAGAACGGTGAGTACCAAAGCAGCATTTTCTCTTTCAACACACCGCCACGACCGCGCATATCAAACCTTCGTTTCCAGCCTGTCGACGGCGAACCAACAAGTACCCAAAAAGTTACCTGGGAAACCAACATCCCAACAACCACAATAGTGAGCTATGGCAAGGTGAATGCCACAGCAAACGACGTCAGTGCCAACGAACTAAAGAGCAGCCATGAGATGGTTATTCGTGGACTCGAAGACAACAGCCAGTATTTCTTAGTTGCCCAAGGTCGTGACTCTGCCGGCAATCTAGCCACCTCCGACAAACAAGTCTTCCAAACTGCCCTCGACACGCGTGCACCAAAAGTCAGTGACATTGTCATAGAACCAACTGTTCGCGGCTCAGGTGCTGAAGCAAGAGGCCAGGTTGTGGTTACCTGGAAAACGGACGAGCCAGCCACCAGCCAAGTGGCTTACGCCGAAGGTTCAAACGCAACGACCTTCAACAACAAGACTGCCGAGGACGCCGCTTTAACGACCGATCACCTGGTTATCATTTCTGAGCTACCAACCAGCAAGGTATACACCATTATGCCAATTTCTAAGGATAAGTCAGGCAACGGAGGCCAGGGCGATAAACAACCCGCCATTGTTGGTCGAGCGTCAGACAGCGTGCTTAATATCGTGCTGAATACACTCAGAAAGGTGTTCGGTCTATGAGCGAGGATAAACGCGAACTAATCAAAGTCACCAATGTCACTCGCGACTTTAAAGTTGGCGACGAAATCATATCTGCCATAAAGCAGGTCTCGTTCACTATATTCGAAAACAGCATGACGGTTATCTATGGACCATCTGGTTCGGGTAAATCTACATTGCTTAATATTCTTGGCGGACTACAGAAACCCAGTACTGGGACAGTAACGTTCATGGGTCAAGACATATACAAATTCTCCCCCGAGGACCTAGCCCATTTTCGTGCCAACGAGATTGGTGTGGTATACCAGCAGAGCTACTGGGTTAGCAGCTTGAGTGTGCTCGAGAATGTTGCCGTACCTTTGAGCTTTCTCGGCTACTCGCGAAGCCAGGCAAACAAACTAGCCATGGATGCTTTGCAGCGGGTCGATATGGCACCATACGCCAAAAAGAGCCCCCTCGTGCTATCCGGTGGTGAGCAACAACGCGTATCGATGGCACGAGCCATTGTGCACGATCCTAAGTACATTATTGCCGACGAGCCAACGGGAAGTCTTGACTCAAAGAATGGTGATATGATCATGGCCCTGCTGAGCAGCTATAAGAACGATCTGAACCGCACCATTATTTTTGTGACCCATAACATTGAATATCTACCCTTGGCCGACTCTTTATTGCACATCAAAGATGGTGCCACGACAGTTATGGATAACCGCGACGCTGTTCGTTCAGCAGATACACTCATCGAAGAAATGAAAGTCCGTATTAAGCGGCTCAGCCAGGGGCAAACCTATGCGTAACATCTTTAAGCGAACCAAAAACCCACGGATTCCACTGCGAACACTCTCGTATATGGCGTGGCGCAACATTACTAGCCGAAAGTTACGATCGTTCTTGACGGTGTTTGGTGTGGTAATTGGCGTCGGGTCGATTGCCTTTTTGCTGTCGTTTGGGTTGGGCCTCCAGCGCATTGTGACCGAACAGGTGGTAGGCGACACCTCCCTCAAAGCCATCGAGGTAACTAGCCCGAACTCAAATATCATCAAACTTGATGCTGCAGCGGTGAACAAAATTAAACAATTCCCACATATTGTACGATCGGGCATTCAGTACTCCTTCCCGGCCAGCATCTCGGCTCGAGGTGGTGAAATCGACAGCGTCATATATGGTGTTGACCAGATTTACCAAGAGCTGATTCCGTTGGTTATCATAAGCGGCCGCCTTTTGAAGAACACCGATACAAACCAGGTCGTCGTCAGCTCAGCTGCCCTAAAATCGCTCGGCATAAGCGACCCCGAAAAAGCGGTGGGACAGGAACTTAAAACACTTATTCCTCTCATTGGAGTCAAGGCTAACAAAACTGAGATAAAAGGCGACTTTACAATTGTTGGCGTGGTCGACTCTGGTAGCAATAGCGAGCTGTTTATACCAAGCGGTTTGTTTGATGGTGCGGCGGTAAGCAACTACAAGCAAGCCAAAATTGTCGTCGACGAGATTGACCATGTAGCTGCGGCCAGAAAACAGATTGAGGGCATTGGGCTACAAACAACCTCCCCAATCGATACCCTAGCTCAGATCAACCAGCTCTTCCGCTTCTTTAACATCATTCTGGGTAGTTTTGGGGCTATCGGTATGATCGTGGCCGTTTTAGGTATGTTGAACACACTGACCATCTCACTGTTAGAGAGAACTAAGGAGATCGGCCTGATGATCACCTTGGGGGGGCGCCCTAAGGACATGCGTCGACTATTCATGTACGAAGCACTCCTATTGTCGCTGATTGGAGCCCTTGCAGGGCTAGGGCTAGCTCGCTTAAGTGGAACGGTCGTTAACGTCTTCTTGAATAGAGCCGCTGCATCAAGGACCGTGGAGTCGTTTGATGTGTTCTCTATGCCGTCCCTGTTGTCGCTCGCGCTCGTCGGATTCATGCTCCTGATCGGCTTTTTGGTAGTGTACTTCCCCGCCAAAAGGGCTCAAAGAATTGATCCGATTGACGCTTTACGACGAGAATAGTCCACCCCTGTTATTACAGGGGTGAGCTGTATTGCTAACAGGGGTGAAGACACCTTCTCACAGAGGTGACACTAGGTACTATAATTGACTTTTTTTATTTTTCGTGCTATTATTCATGACGATTCGCTTTTATGAGGTGAATCATCCAGACAATGATCTTAGTATCTGTATTTGGTCGCTTGGATACTAAAGGAGTCAATAGCGAACCCGCGGATGAATCTCGTATTCTACCCTTCGGTTCGCACTAAGCGCCCGAAGGTTTTTATTTTGCCACTTGGCAACGTAAAAGTACCTTAACACGTCAGGCATTCTAGGGATGAATCCTACTCAGGTTACGAACATCGCAACTTGAGTGGGATTCGTCCCGCACCCCCCAACTGGGTTCCCCACGGCGCGCACGCGCCAGCCCACTCACAGAAAGCTGACCCCCACATGCGCAAGCACTTCCTGGCCATCCTGGCCATCGTCCCGGTCCTGCTGTTCGGCGTCTTCGTCGGTTCGGTCTCGGCCCACCCCGACACGTTCATCGACTTCGACGCGTACTGCGACGAGACCAACGGTCACGTCTACGGCGTCGTCGAGATCGACAGCAACGAGGCACCGTCCAACTGGCTCGAGCTCCCGAAGGTGTACTACCGGTTCACCGTCGGCGGCGTCGCACAGGACGGCTACATCCCCCAGGGTGGTGGCATCGACAGCAAGACCTTCGATCTCGGTCTCGGCCCCGTGCCGGCGACTGGTGTCGACGTCTTCCTGCAGTACACCAACACCCACAACGTCCCCGGCATGAACACCGAGGACTACCGCACGGGGACCATCCCGGCGACCGCCGGCTGCGTGGCCACCACGACCGTGCCCAGCACGACGACCACGTCGACGACCAGCACCACCATGCCGGCCACCACGACGACCGTCGCCACCGGCATCGACACCCCGGAAACCACCATCCGCGTGACCACGACGACGATCCCGTCGACGACCACCACGGTGCCCAACTACACCGAGCTGGCCGCGACCGGCAACCGGTCCGTTTGGCCCTTCGCCATCATCGGCGGCGGCTTCTTGGCCATCGGTGTCAACATCATGTTGATGTTGCGCATGGGACGCAAGAACAACTAGCCAGTCTGCGGCTGGGAACGCCTGTAGGAGGGGACGGGGAGCTTGAGCTCAACCATCATCGGAGCTCGCTCCCCAACCCCTCCCTCTCCAACGAATGCCTGACGTACCCCAACCCTTATTAACAACTTCGCTACGTATTAACTAAACAAACGAGTGATCGCTTCGGCCAAAGCCGCTCCGAATACCACCGACAAAAAAATACCGATGGCGCCACTTATCAAACCCATAATGTATATGAGCCCGTCTTCGAGAATCAAACCCAGCGAAATAACCACTACACCAAACGATGGTAATGTATCCAAGCCCGAGAATGGCGGTGCTAGGAACGCGGCCAGTGTGTATACGAATACCACCAAGCCAACACTATGAATAAAGCGATCATTCTGCATCGTCTTTGTGAAGCGAGGCCGAGCGAAGCGCTCGAACCATCGCACTCTGCGAATAATAAATGGGATGGCTTTTTTTGTTGTTCGCTCACTCAACTTTTTACCGCGCCATCGCTTTGGTAGCCAAATGACATGGCGGCCAATCAGCAACTCTAATGCGAGCAGCATGACGATCAACTCGAAGATGTGCGAAATACCGCCCGTAGGTAGGGGCAATGACGGCAGGAACATCAGTATTAAGAACGCCACTGCAAAGCTTTTTTCGGCGAACACCTCGCCCAAACTCAACACCGTCTTTGGTTTATTGCTCTTCAGCCACTTCTCTAAATCCTGACTAAAACTCTGATCCATGGCCATAGTATGACCCGTACTCGCTTATCTGCAAAGTGTAGACATCGTAAGCACTGCATATATAACAGCAACACTCATCACTCAACCCCGTGCCGCTTCAGCGCAACTCCGTCAGTTTCGTCTTCTATTTCCTGACCGATAATTTCTTCGACAACGTCTTCAATTGTTAAGATGCCGGTGATCTTGCTTCCTTTGGTTGCGGGCATTAAATGCGTCCTGGCGGCAATAAACTTGCGAAATATAGTATCCAAAGCGGTCTTCTCGCCCACTGGTTCCGTTCTTCGTAGCGGTAACTCTTTGACTTGGTAGGTGCGTTCGTCAAAATCGATGTCGACCAAGTCCTTCATTAACAGTAGACCGTAGCATTCTGTTAGTTGCTTGTTGAATACTGGGATGCGACTCCAGTTATGTAGCTTTACCTCATCAATGCTGTCGCCGTCTAACTTATCGTTGAGCGTTAGCCAATACACGTCTTTGATTGGTGTCATAATGTCGCTCACCTTCTTTTCACTCAGCTTTAGGGCACCTCGAATAATCTCAACTTCCGATTCATCAAGCTCACTTTCAGCATGGTCGATGTGTTCGGAGATGATAAGCCCAAGCTCGTGACGAGTATGCAGCCCACCCTCGCTTGGCGGAAAGAGCCTATCGAGCAACAGCTGCAAAGGTTTAGCGATAGGATAGGTCACGACGATAATTACCCTCAGCAGTGGTGACAAAAACGAAGTGATCGTCAACGCCCGCTGCATAAAGAAAGCTTGTGGCAGAATTTCGCCAAATACCACAATCAGCAGCGTGCTCACTAGTCCGGCAATCAACCCGCTAAACCGGCCTTCCATAACTAACGAGGTAGCAGATATTGCGCCGACATTCCCAAGCAGAATGCTCGCTAAACTCAGGTGGCTATTTCTCCTAAGTGGCAATACCCGGGCAGCTTGTTTGTTTCCCAGGCGGGCCTTGCGCGCTAGATCGCCCACACTTAATGACATCAATGAAAGATTTAGGCCCGAAAAGGTTGCCGAAATACTAATTAACAGCAGCGAAACGACAATCAACTCAATTGTTCCCATTGGCTGTATTTTACGCTAGTTACTGTAGTAGTGCTATTGCTAAATAAGACAGGCCCGCATTCGTAGCGGACCTGTTGCCATGGTTGGATGTTATCGATGAATAAATGTTAGTTCAGTTCTGCACCTCCTTTCTTTACGGCTGCGTCAGTGGCTTTGCCGCCCAAACTTGGGACATGGCAACGTGTGAGGCACCTGCAGCTTGTCGCTCCTCAGCGCAACATGTGATGTGGCGTCACGTCTCGCTCGTGACATACATACAATAGAACGCTCACTTGAAGAAATCCTGAACGTCGTGAAAATAGTTATTGTATATAGTACAATAACATGGTATACTAGTTCGTAATAGAGGAGTTCACTATGAAATGGCCTGAAGAGCTTGCCATCATCCGCCACGGTGAATCTGCCTATAACATCCTCCGCGATGCTAAGGCAAACGACCCTGGCTACCAAGAATTTAAGGCTGCGTACGAAATCTTCGAACAAACTGGCGCCGGCCTAGACTTAGCTCAAGAGTTAGCCCGCACTGTTATGGCCAGCGGCATTTGCTCGCTCGACGTAGCCGATCACGCTACCCCGCTCACTGAACGTGGCCACAACCAAGCTGAGGCCACTGGTCGCAGACTAGCCGAGCTAATCAAGTTGCCTGATGTCGTTCTGGTATCACCATATGTTAGGACACACCAGACGGTCGATGGTCTGATTCGCAGCTGGCCAGAGCTTGCAGGTGTTGCGCGTGTCGAAGACGATCGGCTACGCGAACAAGAGCACGGATTGTCTACCATTTACGGTGACTGGCGCATCTACCAGACCCTGCACCCAGATCAAGAGATTCTTCGCAAAAAAGAGGGTACGTATTGGTACAAGCATCAACAAGGTGAAAACGTTCCGATGGTTCGTGATCGACTACGCTCAATCCAAAACACACTCACCCGTGAGTATGTAGGCCAGCGAGTGCTCATTGTGGCTCACCACCTTACTTTATTGGCCTTCCGTGCCAACATGGAGAGACTCGGGGCCGAACAGTTCATCCATCTCGATGAAAACGAAAAGCCGGTTAACTGCGGCGTTACTATATACGATGGTGACCCCGATCAAGGCCGAGACGGCAAGCTGATTCTCCGTGAGTACAACACCAAACTCTACAGCGACGAGGAAGTTAGTTGTTAGCTGTAAGGTCTTTGCTGATTTGGTCGTAACATTGTTTGCATAGGTGATACTTTCGCACCATATCGTCTGAGGTTGGTGGGCTAAGTAGAATGCCGCCAAAATCGGCCAGCTCTTGCCCGCACTTATCGCAGCGCGGGGCAATGGCCACTATTTTGCACCCTTATTTCGGAACAGATTTACTGCCACTGGGACGGCAATCGCGGTCAGACCAACACACCACACTACCGACAACCAAACGTGATCTTTGACTGGCGTACCTAGCAACAACGCGCGAACCGCTTCAACCACATGGGTAATCGGCTGGTTGAGCGCAAAGGCTTTTAGCACTCGGCTCATACTTTGTGTTGGCACAAAGGCACTACTAGCAAAGGTCAGCGGGAAGATAATGATGAAGGTTAGCCACTGAACAGCTTCTACACTTTTAGCAATTACACCCATGATGGCTGCCAACCAAGAAAAGGTGAAGGTGAACAACAGCAATAGGCCGACAATGCCAAGCCACTCAGTTAGCGAAGCCTGTGGACGAAAGCCAATTATGAGGCCAGTTACTAACATGACCGTAGTAGAGATAGCATTACGGAGCATGTCTGATATCACATGGCCAGTCAGTACCGCGAGGTTCGACATCGGCAAAGAACGAAACCGGTCGACAATACCCCGCGACAAATCGTTAGCGATAGCCAAGGCAGTAGTGGTTGAGCCGAACGCCACAGTCTGCACAATTATTCCAGCCATCAAAAAGTTTAGGTAGTTAACGCCTGGTGGTAGGGAGCTTTTGATTGCACCTCCAAAAACGGCTGAAAACAACACCAAAAACATAATTGGCTGAAAGAAAGCGCCAAGCAGCTGATCTTGGTTACGCAAAATGTGGGTCGAGCTACGCTTGATCATTAGCCAAGCATCATTGAGCGACTGCGCCGTCTTAGATCTACGTGCAAATACAAGTTCTACAGCCATTATTTCGTCTCCGCCTTCGTTCGTTTTTGCTTACCGGTTAGCGATAAGAATACATCGTCTAGTGTTGGCTTATGTACTTCGAGTGAATCCAGGACGATTTCTTTCTCGGCTAGTGTATCCATAACTCGCTTAACATCCTTACTCACATCGTTGATGGTTAACGTTGCCGTGAGTTCTTTGTCATCACTATCGACTACATTCTTGAGCGCTTTTTGGGCGACTGCGAGGCTGTCGGCATCTTTAAAAGTTAGCTGGAGTCTATCTTTGCCAACCTTGCTCTTAAGTTCGACTGCTGTACCTTCGGCAATCACCTTGCCGTCATCAATCACCACAATTCGGTCGGCCAGCTGATCGGCTTCTTCCAGATATTGCGTGGTTAGCAAAATGGTCGTACCTTTATCCATCAGCTTTTTGATGATGTCCCACATTGCCAAACGCGAACGCGGGTCCAAACCAGTAGTTGGCTCATCTAAAAATATTACTGGCGGGGTGGCAATCAAACTGACGGCCAGGTCCAAACGACGGCGCATACCACCTGAGTAGGTTTTGGCCGGGCGATCAGCAGCCTTTTCGAGACTAAATTCTTTAAGTAGCTCTTTGGCTCGTTCGACAGCCGACTTTTTGGTCAGGCGATACAGGCGACCCATCAAAATCAGATTCTCGCGACCAGTTAACAGTTCATCCACTGCTGCCGACTGGCCGGTCAAACCGATGACTTTGCGAATTTCGTCTGCTTGTTCGGCAATATCGAAGCCTTCAACTTTAACGGTGCCGCTATCAAACTCTAGAAGCGTGCTGAGCATTCGTACTGTGGTTGTCTTGCCAGCACCATTTGGGCCGAGTAAAGCTAGCATAGTGCCGCGCTCAACTTTGAGGTCGATGCCTTTTAATACTTTTGTGTCGCCGTAGGACTTTACTAAATTAGTTGCCTCAATGGCGTAGGTGGTTTGGGTCATGCTCTTATTTTACCAGAAAGACAGTCCGCCCTAGCTGTGCTACCATTTTGTGGGGGTTCTGCACTTTTGTGCAGATACCTCCACCAAGCGCCGAACCGGCGCTATTTTTATACGCTTACGCTATACTGTTATCAACATGGTGGGCACAATATATAGCAGGGTAGTGCACGCACTCAGCTCGAGGTTATGCTTTTGGGTTATTTGGGCTGTTAGCATTTTACAAGCAAGCTGGATAGCAGTTAGCTCACGATTCCCCATGGCCTTTGACGAGGGGTACCATATGGGAATTATTAAACTCCATGCTCAACAATGGAGCCCCATCTTTACCGAGCAGCCGCCCGGCTTGGCTCACTACGGCGCCCTCACTCGTGACCCTTCGGTACTACACCACTACTTACTTAGTCTGTCCTACCGCATTTTTAGCCATCTGGGCTGGAGTGAATTTGCAACTATCGTTGGATTGCGACTCATTAACGTGGCAATGTTTGCTGTCGGACTGATGTTGTTTCGCAAGCTCCTGCTAAACACTAAGGCAAGCAACGCTGCCATTAATGCCGGGCTTCTGTTCTTTATAATGATCCCTGTCATTCCTCAGGTCGTTGGTCAGGTCAACTACGACAATTTGCAATTCCCATTATTTGCCTTGGCTATGCTGTTGGCGGCAAAGATTGGCCAATCCGTAAAGGCTAAAAAAGCCCCCCTCCAACTGCTGGCGGGTGTGGTGGTTGTTTGTTTACTTGGCTCACTTAACAAATTCACATTTTTACCAGCCTTAACTGCAATTGCCCTCTACCTAGTATTCATAGTGGGTCGTTTTGCGTTTACTCAACGAGAACGTTTTTGGAAGGCCGTTCGCGCCGATTGGAAGAAAGTCAGCATTCCCATGCGAGTTATTTGGCTGGGTCTGCTGGCTGTGTCAACCGCAGGTTTCATATGGTTCTACGGCTACAATATCGTTCGGTATGACAACCCGGTGGTGCAATGCCACCAAGTACTCGGCCCTGAGCGTTGCCGAACCTACGGCCCCTGGGCACGCAACTACAAATTAGCCCAAGATAAAGCTGAAGTTGACGTAAACCCGGTGCGCTTTACGCTTGGTTGGTTAGGGGGAATGCACTATCGGCTATTCTTCACAATTAATGGCGCGACCGGCCCTAAGTTATATACCAACCACACACCACTCGGCGTTACTATTGCCGCGGCTGTGGCGGCTATTGGGGGGCTCGTGCTCAGCGTTAGGTATGGCAAGCGAATTATAAAAAAAGATCCCGCCCTGCGGCTGATGTTATGGGTATCGCTCTGGTATATCGTTGCCCTGTGGGGGCGCAACTACCATGACTTACTCCAGCTTGGCCAAATGGTCGCTATCAATGGCCGCTACTTCTACCCAATTCTGCCACCAATCATCTTGTTGTTTGTCGCCGCATACCAGCGCCAGTTCCGTAAAATGCCCGCTGTCAAACTAGCGACACTCGCCATTACATTTGTTTTCTTTTTATCAGGAGGTGGCATCACGGCATTCATCCACTACAGCGACGTTGATTGGTACTGGGCTAACGAAAAACTGCCAACAAAACTTAATAATGCTGCGAAGCCATTTGTTGCACCATTCTTTTTGTGGCGGTCTTAACCATGCGCAGATTAACCATCAAGCAGCAAGCAAAGCGCAACATTCGACTCATCATCCTAGTGCGGATTTTTGCTAAAAGGGTATTTTTGCCACTGGCGGCAATTTATTTCATGCAGGTGGCGCATATGACCCTGGCTGAGATTGGCTTGCTAGGGTCGATATATGCTGGCGTCTTGCTCCTAGCCAACATTCCAACGGGATTATTTGCCGATAACTACGGTCGCGTAACTAGTCTACGAATCGGGGCGGCACTGAACATTATTTCTACACTCATCTACGTTCTTGTGCCTTCCAAAATGAT
>CAZTXC010000001.1:22684-45256 GCA_964617855.1 uncultured Candidatus Saccharibacteria bacterium
CGGCGCCGTCATGCTGCCGCCGCCGGCCGGCTTCTGGGGGATGCCCACGGATATGCTGCCGAGCCTGCTCGGCCATTCGCCGGACGTCGAGAAGAGCCGAGCCGAGGCCCGCCAGATCATGGAGGGGCTGGGCTACGCCTTCATTATGGGATCAGGCGAAGCCTTGGTTCACGATTCTCTACAGGTGCGGGACAAGCTGAGCACATACACCAAAGTAGTAAGTCGCATTCAATCAGCCGCACTGGTGGTTAATGCCGCGCTACTCGCCGTCGTGCCAATGACCTACGCCATTGATCCCAGAGCTCCTTTCGCCATTGGCACCCTTGCCTACACAAGTTTTTTCATCACCACCTTTTTCATGGGCGACGTCATTAAACATCGTCAGCATAAGGCCAAGTTTAAGAACCTACACGTCGTATTGCGTGCTCGCGGCGCATTTTTGTTTGCCCTGAGTTTTGGCATGGTCGGGGCGCTTTTTGTGTCAACGTCTGACATGACAAATATCGCGTTTAAAGACCTGGGAATTAACCCGGCTTTCTTGGGCTGGGTGTTCTCGGCGGCATCTATTGTGGGAGCGTTTGGTGGGTTCTTTTTTCATTTAGTGAAGCATCTTCGCCTTGGAACCTATCTATTTTTTGATGGCGTAATGATGTTCGTACCCTTTATAGCAATTTACTTCGAAGCGCTACCTTTTCTTATTGTTTCCACCGTGCTTAGCATCGCTTTTTGGCGATACCGCCAAATCTACTATCAGGAACGGTTGCTTCGCAAATTTCCAAAAGTACCAAAAGCAACACTTTTGTCTATGCTAACAAATAGTCAAAACATTCAGAGCCTGTGGCTGCCTGCTGCTGCAGGATTTGTCATGGCCCGAGTTGGTATTGTAACTGGGTTTGGGTACCTAGCGGTCTTTGGGTTATTTGTTACGATTATTTTCTTGTACTCTGGCGGTCAATTCTTAGGCGAAACGGAACAACCCTAACTTAGTAGGGCTCCACCATCCACAACAATTTGCTCGCCCGTCATATAGCTAGACATGTCGCTGGCTAAGAACAACGCTACAGTACCAATTTCGTCTGGTTCACCCATGCGATGCATTGGTATCTTAGCCATGAAGGCTTTGGTACTTGCCTCCATTTGCTCTGCACTCGCCCCTTGGCTCATGGCTGCGACTCCAGGCGTAGCAATGCCACCTGGTGCAATAGCATTGACCCAAATGTTATGCTCGGCCAACTCTAAGGCGGCGTTTTTGGTGAAACCCCACATGCCGTGCTTCGAGGCGTCGTAATGTGCCAGGCCAACCATTGACGGGTGCAGTGCATCAATCGATGTAACGTTGATGATCTTTCCACCGCCCTGCACTTTCATGATTTCTGCCGCATACTTAGTAGCCAAAAATGCACTGCGTAGATTTGTGCGAATAACCTTGTCGAACTGCTCAACATCCATTTGAGCGATGGGTACCGGCGGATAAATGCCGGCATTGTTAACCAGTATATCCAGTGAGCCAAACTGCTCCTTACAAACTGCGACCATGGCTTTAACTTGCGCTTCATCTGACACGTCAACCTTATGCGCGCTCGCTGTATAGCCGGCCCCACTAAGCTGCTTAGCAGTTTCTTGCGCTGCTTCAAAATCCATATCTGCCACCAATACGTTCGCACCCGATTCGGCCAACCGTTGAGCAATGCCCTGGCCTATGCCCTTAGCCCCGCCCGTAACAATGGCTGATTTGCCGTTTAAATTGAGTAGTTCAGCTACTGGTTTCATGCGCATATCATATCAGACCTACCCTACTTAGCTGTGTTCATTGCCTGCCAAAACTGAGGCCAGCTTTTAGCAACACAGTCAGGATGCAAGAATTCTACGGTTGGACCTTTTCGCATAGCCACAGCCTGAACTACACGATGGTCAGCTGATTCAACGATACCCTGCTTCATCGTTTCTTCCATGGCGGCAATGCGGTCACTCTCGTGTTGCCGTAAGCTTGGCCAACGTCGCTCACCTTCTTCAGGAGTCATAAGATCGAAGGCTCGGGCAAAGCAGTAGTCCTCGGCTTGTTCTGGTGTAAAGATTATTTCTCCTGTCTTTCGCCACCCAATAAAGGCTTGCAGTTGTCGTTCGATTGTCCGATCGAGACGAGGCTGCCATGGGCGGCCTTCTCGTTCTGCTTGCTGCCATTCTTTCAGCGCCTCATATGTAACAGCTAGTTTATACGGCAGCGGAGTTGGCGGCGCTTCATTGTTGCCACAAAGCACCGCTGCCGTGGCCCATTGTGAAGTACCGCTATCCAACTTGAGCAGTTGGCCCAACGACAAACCGACAACCGACGAGTCATTGGTAATTGCTCGATCTTTAAGTGTCCTGTGTTTAATAAAAGTGACTTTCTTCCCTTGTTTCCACGCCACAAATTGCAAGAGCCTAAATAGGGTGCCAGACTCCCCAACATCTACCGACTCGTTAGAGCGCCACTGCTCAATCGCACGCCCCAACGCAACTACATCGTCACTCAAGTTATCATGGTTAGAAATGAATTCTAAAATCGTATTAGAACCATGTAATAGGTCTAAAATACCCATGCGCATGAGCCAAGATTTGTCATATGGAATCAGGTTTTTTTGCACTTTTGACAACATTCTACGTCTTAGCCTACCCCACAAAAACCGCACTAACAACAGGGATGTTTTGACACAAGTTCGATATTAAATACAAAAACGATTATGACTGTATGAATTTATGCTGTATGATCAAAACTTGTGTCGTATTCCATGTGGGGCGGAGTAGCACAAATAGGGTGTGAACTTTAGAGTTACAGCCTTCAATCACAGCATATTCTAGGAGGGAATTACATGAATTTAACCGTCAAAACCGGGTTGGTTTTTAGTGTGCTCTATTTACTCGTAGCGCCAAAAACTGCTCAAGCATTATCTGTTGAGGCCTTACTGGCTAACAAGCCGTTGGCCGAGGCAAGTCATCAAACAACCGCCGTGGCTGAGGAGCCAAAGCCGGAACAAAAAGAGTCAAAAGCAGAGATAACTCCAGAAGCACCAAAGCCAGTGCAGTACGTTGTTCAGCAAGGCGATTCGCTAACTATCATTGCCGAGAAACACCAAACAACCTGGACCCGCGTGTTCGATAAGAACGTCGCCCTACCCGACCCTAATGTCCTAACCGTTGGGCAAATTTTGACTATACCGTTGCCTGACGAACAGCTGGAGGCACGACCGCTGCCGATTGCTGAGCCAGTTGTGGCTCAACCAGTGGCTCAGGCAGCAACAAAGTCTGCCACCCGAACTACCCCTACGCGGAGCACTGCACCAGTCGCTGTCGCATCGTCTGCGGGTAACACCTACGCTCGTGGTTACTGCACTTGGTACGCCAAGAGTCGCCGACCAGACCTCCCAAATCAGCTCGGCAACGCAGCGACGTGGGTCTCACGAGCCGCAGCAATGGGTATCCCGACCGGTTCAACCCCACGGGCTGGGGCGATTGGGCAACAGGGCAACCACGTTGTGTACGTTGAGAGTGTAAACGGTGATGGAACAATTACCGTTAGCGAAATGAACTATGCTGGCTTTGGTGTAGTCAGCTCACGCACAGCCTCGGCTGGCGCATTCCTCTATATATACTAGCCACAGCAAGCCGCTTGCGGTATGTTGGTGGTATGCCTAGAAAACCTGCCGAGCTACCACCACACCGCAACGATCATATATTTGATGCCTGGAGCCTTGTACATATAGCAGTCGGCGCATTGTTTGGATGGTACTTTGCCCCATGGGTGGCATTTACCATCATGGCCATATGGGAACCACTCGAAATCTTTATCCTTTCACCCTGGCTAGCCCGCCGTGGCATAGTATTTGGGTACGAAAGTTGGCGAAACTCGGTGTCTGATATCATCTTTAATGCCATCGGCATTGCTGCTGGTGTTTTGCTTACTAAATAAGCATAGCTCTCTCAAGTAACCCCAATTTGTAATACGAAACACACAACATTTTTGTTTTATCTGCCTATTGTTGTAGAATAATTGTCTATGATCTACCCGATTACTCCAATAGAGGATGCGGCTGCGCGAATGGTCAATGCAGCACTGCCACTGCACGGCACACCACCTCGTGCTGAAAGAATTGAGAATTTTGAACGCGCCCAGGCCGACCTAGCTCGTCTATCTGTTGAGGCAGTCTTTGAAATTGACAATAATCATCCGCCTGCCTACTCCGCGTTTGTACCCTTGGGTATTTATGCCACGCGCGAGGCACTATCCTCCCTGACACGCCAAGATAAAGTAGATCCAGCCGTGTCAGCAAGCGTATCGGGTGAGCTCCAGGAAATTTCAAGTTATCTGCGAAAAAAAACTTCCCTATTGGCGGATAAGGGCCTAACGCTCGGTTTTGCTGCCGAGCTTGGTATGGTGAACATGATTTGGGCTGGTATTGCCGAGGGCGAACTCGATGTTTCCTACGCCGCATTGCTAGGAGTAAGCGGGCTGGAGACTGAAAGTGTTGGGCTCAAAAAAGACGTTGACTTAATAGTTCGGGCAAATGGCTCAGGCAAAGCTCGCAAGCGGGTTCAGTTAAAAACCTCTCGTAAACGAGCTGGCAACATTTATGACGATAGCGTAACAGTCTTAACAGCTCAGGATATCGTAAGTACAAGTA
Organism: uncultured Candidatus Saccharibacteria bacterium; assembly: GCA_964617855.1. GTDB lineage: Bacteria > Patescibacteriota > Saccharimonadia > Saccharimonadales > CAZNVG01 > CAZTXC01. The sequence goes on from CAZTXC010000001.1 coordinate 27,343, forward strand.
CTCCGGTGGAGGCAGTCGCCAAACTCTTAAACTGGTCTACTGTTTCCGAAGAAATCCGGCTGCGAACGTACCGCAACCTAGAAGTTAGACTTGGCATACTGCCACCTCGTTGGACACCAGAGACCGCCCTGACAGGCACAAAATAGACCTCTATTATTGCTAATTATAGTTATTGATTGTATAATAACTTATTATGAACGGTGTTGAGTCTCGGCCTGGATTTGGTGAGGTGCCGCAGTTTGTTTCTGCTGTGCCTGTTGTTGATGTACTCCGTGATCCACATGCCGCCAATCAGTTATGGCCAGACCTCGCCGCTACCGCGCCAGACCTTCTGCAACAAATTGCTGAGCATGCACATCACGCCGAAACGGTATCATTGTTGATCGATAAAATGACCAACCCGGCTCTGGATTTGCAAACGCATATCGAACACGGCATTGTTTCTGAACGAACCGCTACCGAGGGTTATGAAAGCCTTTCGCAGCTGCTATTAAACCCTGATAACGCACGCCTCGTGCTCTATCTGCCCTTTCAAGTTTTACCAAGTGACGACTGGCAACCACAGTCCCCCAATTTAGCGGGTGCCATCGACGATTTTGCAAGTCGTTACATGGCAGCTTGGTACTCACTATTATCGACGCACGACGTGCGGGCAAACTTTGACGACGGCGACGTGCTGGAGTCTCACCTGCGAACGACTGATGTGCCGCGAGTGGTAAAAGCCGCCCACCTTATTCCTGCCCTGCTCGCCAAAGGTCTAATTGACGAAGAGGACATACTGACACTATATGAGAGCTCGGAAGGTGATGACGTCCTGCAAAATAGCATCGGTGCCGGTATAGCAGTTGCAAAGGAGTACGGCCTACTAACACCACCACGGCATTTTGTATCACCTGGCCGCACCCTTAACCCGGATGCTGGTATTACATCTGCAAAGCGCCGAGAGTGGCTCAACCAGCAGGGCTACGAACGCCGGGTGCAGTATATTGCCAAGGATTTGCAACAGGGCATTGAGCGCGGACACATGCCACCAAGCTGGATTTCTCAGTGGCTGAACCACGCCGACGAGTTAACTCGCCATGGCATCGTGTCCGGTATGGAAAAAGGTATCGAGTCGTTAGCCCGCAACCAGGACGAAAATCTCGACCTCGTCATACGAGATTACGTGCCTATGCTCACACAGCTACTTGGACAATACGATGAAGCCTTAGACCGACGAATTACCCGGCTTTTTCGCCATAGCTACCATCTCGGATTGATCAGCCGATTAGAATCGATGGGCATGTCAGCACCCGACTTGTCTGCACCGTTATCGGCAAATATCGCCAACATACAAGACGACATGCCTAAGATTGCACAGCTAAGTGAATTACTTGCTACCGACCCCGAGCTACAGCAGAAGGTGTATCCTTTTGTTGCCGTTGGCGGTTCGCGGCTGAAAGGTTATGGCGAACCAAACTCCGACTTAGACCTTGCGGTTTTTTATAAGCCAACTGCTAGCCCGGCCGAGCGTCATGCGTTACGCACCCAAGTGCGGGCTGCGTTTGAAGATGCAGGTATTGCTGACTCGCCGGTGGAGTTTTGGTTGCATGAAGAAAACGATGAGCTGAGCGTTCGTACATTCGATGACACGGAAGTTCCTGTTGCCGACCGGTTTTGGACACACACACTATTTAGTACCACCTGGGTTGGTGACTCGTCGGCCATCCATGATGTTCAGCAAAAGCTATTGCCTCGTTATTTTTATGACACAGGCCGTGACGAGCACGGGCAGAGCGACCGCGCATTCTACTTAGAACGACTGGAGCAAGATTTGTTGCAGTATCGGCTCATGCATGTCGGCTACGATCGTCACTACCCAAGGTACGCACAGATGCAGGTGATGAGCCAGTTCATGATTGCTGGCACCAGTGCATTTTGGGACCCTGGGTATCGCCAATTGGCGACTAAGCTATTTGTAAATAATATCTTTTTACCAAAGATATAAAACCAATGTGATTACTTGGGGATCCTCTCGACATTGTCGAAGAGAGGACCCCCCTTGGGACCCGGGTGACAGTCACGAATGACTGAAACCCGGATCCCGGAGCGAGGCGTGAACCTCGTAGCGAGACCGAAGTCTCATGCGTGAGCCTAGACCTGGAGGCCTAGACAGGTGCAGACCGGGTGGTCTGCTGATCAGAGATCGACGGGACCGCCGACCCCGGTGGCCTTGCGACCACGGCCGGTGACACCGACTCCGAGCTGAGCCCAGTCGATCTGCGAACCGAGCATGAAGAGCGCACCGAAGTACTGAAGCTCCTCGTTGCCCGCGGGCTGATCCTTGGCCTGGAGCACCGCCAAGATGAACTTGGTGATGTTCGTCTCCAGACGCGGGTAGGTGGCGCTCACCGAGACACCGAGCTGCTTGAGCATCTGGTCGCGGTTGGCCGCGCCGATCATCTGCGGAAGACGCGTGTTCTCCAGCGACTTCTTGATCTGCGAGGCCTCGTACGCCACGGCGGTGGCGATCTGGATGCCGGTGCCGGCGAACACCTTGTTGAGGGCGTCGTTGACAGCGTCGGCGTGATCGCGCAGGATCGCGGTGTCCGGCGGCTGCAGGATGCCCGGGGGCAAGCCCACACCCGCGCCGGCCCCGGCCAGGGAGGCCAGGATCATCGGCATACTGGTGGCACCCTGCATCCAGGCCTGCTGCCAGGCAGCCAGCTGGTCGTAGAACGACCCGATGGCCGGCCACAGGTGCTCGTCGATGCGACGGAAGAGCTCCTTCTTGCGAGCCTCGGTGACGTACGAGCCGTCCATCCCGTCGATCGCTTCGAAGATGTCGCCGTACGTCTTGCGCGTCAGCTGCTTGCGAAGCCGGAAGAACTCGGGATCCACCTGCTCGTCGACGCTGTCGGCGAAGTGCTCCATCTCCTCGACCAGCCGGCGCGGGACGTCGAAGAGCCCGACACGAGTGGCCAGAGCGGCACGCACACCGGCGATGACCGTGGACTGGTCGATCTTCAGGACACCGCCGGTCCGCAGCGCCTCCAGCCAGGGGCCGTCGTCGGGCACACCGGGCAGGACGTCGAAGACCGCAGCGCCACCGATGTCGACCGCTGGGGCAGCCGGAGCGACCGCGCCAGCCAGCTTGCGCGCCTGGATGACCGGCACGCCGGCGCTGACCAGGTCAGCCTCGGTGACCATCGAGAGGTCGTCGACGGTCTTGACGCCGATGCTGTTGATCGCCGTGAAGATGTCGGCGTCGGTGATGCCCAGCTCGGTGAGCTTGGCGGCGACGTCGTCGGCCGGCGGCGCGGAGGCCGCGGTCGGGTCCGGCGGGGCCGGGGTCGACGCAGCGGCGGGAGCCGGTGCGGGATCGGGCGGCGTGGTTGCCGCGGTCGGGTCCGGCGTGGTGCCGGGATCGTTGGTGACGTCGTCGGACATCATTCCTCATTTCCTGGGGTTTGGGTTGGATGGAGCTTCACTTCCAGAGCTTTTCGAGCTCTGTTGGTCCGAACGAAAGCATTCGAACCGGTACGGCCAACTCTTCCTCGACCACGTCAGCGCAGAGAGCGAACAGCTCTTCTGGACTGGCAGCCGGGTCGATATCAAACGTACTGATGTTGCCTCGGCAATTGAACAACTGCCGAGTGAGCGCTTGTTGGCGCTCTTGAGAGGGCTCCGGTACGAGACGAATCTCGCTCGGAGAAATGAACAAGTCCGGGTCGTCGGCTCCGGAGTATTCCCGACACAAGTGCCAGGCTCCGTTGCTTTGGACCTGATCGAACCAGGTGATTGCCAAGCCGTCGAAGGCCTCCGGTCCACCGCACACCGCAATCGCGTAGCGCAGTAGCACGAAGTCCATCGGGCCGACCCGCACCTTACCTTGGTAACGGTTGGCGTCCTTGTTGCTGCCAGGCAGCAACTGTTCGGCCATGTTGGGGTCGTTGGTGGGCAGCGGGCCCGCACCGTGCCGGATGGCGTAGGCGCGGGTGACACCCAAGTTGACAACCTCACCGTCGTAACCAGCCTCTTCGAAGGCGCGTTGCTTGAAGCTCGGCAACGTCCGAATAGCGCTGGTGTGCGGATCGAAACCATACACGTTATCCGTCAGGATCCCGTGCGACGTTTCGACTACGGCCTCACCTGGTTGAGGAAGGATCTCCTCCGCCAGGTACTCGTGGCCGACGATGCGAAACATCTGGTTGGCTTCGGCGTATCGCCCAACGACGAACTCGAAGAACTCGTCGTCATACAACAGACTGACCTCTTGCGTCAGTTCGTCCTCATCGTCCGCCAGGAACGTTCCCATCAGGACCGTCGCCAGTTCGGCTCGTACTTGATCGCGCACTGCCGCCAGCTTGTCACGCAGGTCCGGGGCCCGAAGGTCTCGAACGAAGATTGCGTGGTCAGGATGGCGTGTCAGATCGCGGTAGGCCTCACCGACTCCGGTGCCGATGGTTCCACGCGGATTGTTACCCCTCGCCAGCTCTTTCAAGCGGGAGGCAATCCGGTGGTAGTCCGTGGCGCACAAGGCGTCTTCGTCGATGGTCAACAATTTCACCGGGTGGGGAACTCCTGCTTTCGCAAGTGCGACGCACTCGTTGAGCAGACCCTCTGGCGAAACAACCATCTGATCGGAGATGTGCGTCGGGATGCCGTCGAACGACCCGCACCCCCACTGGCTGAAGGCGAAGCTCCTGCCAGTGGAGGTACGAGTGCCGTGGCTGCCCTGCGCACCACCCCACTTGATGACGGTATGGACTGCGGGCAGTGTGGCCAGTTTGTGCACCACACCACCCTTGCCGCCGTCACCCGGACCAAGGTCCGTTACGACGTAGAGCGTGTGGGTCATGTCAGCCGCCTGGTTGCTGGGTTACAGCTTCCAGTTGGGACCGCCGGTGTTGGCCGCGGCCTCCTCGGTGACGTCGACGACGGGCACTTCGCCGGGATCGAGATCCTCGACGAGGTGCGTCGGCCACAGATCCTCCTTGGCGGCGTAGATGTCGCCGGCGCGGGGGATGCGGATCGCCTCCTTGAGCGGCACCTGGGCGCCGATCGGGATGTTGGCGACCGCCCGCTGGACGTCGCGGATCTGCGCGTCGCTGGCCTTGGCCTCGACGAGCAGGTCGGGGACCTGGTCGAGACCGATGGTGCCCTCCGTCAGGCCGATGATGGCCGCCTGGACGAACGCCAGCAGATCGATGCTCGGGAGCAGGATGACTCGCTCCTCGCCGAACACGTCGACCCACGTCCGGTGGCTGTCGCTGTACTGCGACGGCAGCTCCAGGTAGAAGGCGTGGGCCTGCGTCAGCAGGTCCGACACCACCTCCTTGGTGGTGGGCAGGTCGTTGCGGTCGATGTCGAAGCCGTTGGCCTTGCACTTCTCGAACACCTGATCGCCGAAGGTGCGGATCAACTCACGCTCGTCGAGCATGGGCCGAACCGGTTCGTCGGAGATGGTGAAGTCGTAGCGCTTGAGGCCGATCCGGTTGGCGTAGGCCGCGACCAGGTAGGCGCCGCCGAACAGACCGTAGTGGCCGTCCTCGCCGTGGTTGCCGCCGCCACCCCGTTCGGGGTTCATCAGCGTCAACTGATCGACGATCTTCTCGGCGATCATCTCGAACTGCGGGCGGTTCAGGATGAACTGATCGGTGTAGTCGTTGAACAGACCGGTCAGGACGTGGACGTCGAAGCCGGGGAGCATGGCGCTCCACTTCTCGAAGGCGTCCGGCAGCACCCGCAGCGCACGGTCGACGTTGTCGCCCATGCTGGCCGAGGTGTCCAGGCGCGTCTCGATCGGCATCGAACAGCCGACGGTCAGCAGGAACATGCCCTTGTAGGGGCCGCTCTCGATCTCCTCGAACCGGATCAGCGAACGTCGGATGACGCCGTAGCCGGCCGGATCGACCAGATCGGGGAGCTTGCCGGTGCGACGGACCTCCTCGTGGCCACGGAGGGTCGTGGTGCCCGATCGGGGCACGCTCAGACGCGAGGTCGTGGCGGCGTAGGCACTGCGGGTGAAGGCATCTCTGCCCATGGGGTTTCCTCTTTTCTCGAGGCCGCTGTTAGAGCGGCAGGGTTGTGAACGGGTGGAACTTGCGGCCGTAGAGCTCGTCGAGCAGCTCGTAGAGCTTCCCGTGAGCCCGTTCGGCAGAGCTGAAACGGCCGTTAGCGATCTGTCGCACAAGTGCGAGGTAGCGCCGGCCGCCATCATCGAGCTCGGTCTCGTACGGGAAGTCGAGGGTCGTCGGGTGACAACCCACCGCCTTCAACACCGTCCGAGCTGCGGTCGAGATCTGCTTGCTGCGGTGCGACTTGGCGACCTTGCCTGGCTGCGTCTGCGCTGTCGACCAGTCCAACGTGATGGCGAAGTGCCGCTCCGGCAACAGCAGGATGTTGTTCCCGCTGAGGTTCGGTGCGACGACGCCCTCGTCGTGGACGAAGGTCAGCAGCTTGAGCAGCCGGCCCATGATCCAGGCACTGGTCTTAAGGTCCACCCGAAGGTGATCGACCTCGACCAGGTTGGACAGAGGCACCAGCTTGAGGATGTCGTCCACTTCGGCAAACGCCAGGATGTTCACCCGGCGGCCTCCGTGATCGGCAGCCACAAAGCTGGCGACGACCTCTGGGAAGAGGTATTCGTAGCTGAGCTTGCGCCCTGTGCCCTGCTTGGCATACTCGGCCTCGAACTGGTCTGCCGTACGGCGCAATTCCCTCAGGATGAAGGCTGCGCGGTCCAGCTCGCCGTTGAAGGCCGGTGACGTCGTTACTTGCAACAGGCACGGGCGACCAGTTTCCACCTCTGTGCAGAGGTAGAACTTAAGCTGCTCCGTCTCGGCGACAAGCTTTTCGACGTCGAACTTGGCGCCTTGGTGCTCCAGAATCATTCGTTCACCTCCTTACAGGTGCTCGTTCCGGCGAAATAAGGCTTGGTTCGTTGGAATTGTTACACTCCTCTCAAATTGACCAAATTGTCAACGTACCAATGCGCTTTCCCACCCTTTAGTGTCTTGACAACACTAACTTACATTGTGTGGTTTATTATCTTATAAAACTACATTTTTGTCAATTATTTTCGTTCCCGCTTGTGTATAAACTGCTGCTCACAACCTATACTTAGGCTATGAAAGAATTTGCATACGACACAACGACCGAAATCCGCACCCCTCAACGGCATTTTCGGGCCATTGTCGGATCCGGGAAATTGCCTGACCTTCCCGACCTCATGGCCGACGAAGGCCTTATCTCGAACCGGGTCTTCATTATTACTGATCAAAATGTGGAGCGTCTTTATGGTGACAATGTGCGTGAAGTGTTTGGCGCCAGTGGTGTCGAGCCGCATATCATGACCATTCCATCAGGAGAGGAGCACAAATCACTCCAGCAAGCTGGTGATATCATCGAGCAGCTGGCTGAGTCTAAAGCCACCCGCCAAGACACGGTTGTTGCCATCGGCGGCGGTGTCGTAGGTGATCTTGGTGGCTTTGTGGCCTCTGTTTACAACAGAGGCGTGCCTCTTGTTCATGTACCGACTACCCTGCTGGCAATGGTTGATTCATCCATCGGCGGGAAAACTGGCGTCGATCATGGTGGAAAGAACAAAACCGGCAGCTTCTACCAACCAAACCTCGTTGTGGCTGACCCGGATGTGCTCGCAACGTTGCATGATCGAGTCTACACCGAAGGCTTCGGTGAGATTATTAAATATGCTTTCTTGAATGGATCGTTACTCCCTCAACTCGAAGCAGACGCCACTGCCCTACGCACCTTCTCTCCAAATGTGACTAGCCAGCTCGGCGCCATTGTCGCGCAGTGTGTTGAGCAAAAGAGCACCATTATCGCTGACGACCCATTTGAACACGGCGACAGTGGCAGAGTCATGCTTAATTATGGTCATACACTTGCCCATGGTCTCGAGGCGGCTACTGGCTACACCGAACTGCTGCATGGTGAAGCGGTTGCGATTGGCATGCATTTTGCCGCTCAACTGGGTGAACATTTGGGCGTCGGTAACAGTGAATTAACCGCCCGACAGCTCAAATTACTAACAGCATTTGGTCTACCAACAACGTTTAACAAGCTTGTTTCTGTCGATGAAGTTGTTGACCACATGGTAAAAGATAAGAAAAACACCCAAACGAGCACAATTCGTTTTGTTCTGCCTGCCGAGGTTGGCCGAATGGTTGTAAAGCAGGTCGATGTCAGCACCGTCCACGAGGCGGTATCGTGGTTCCTCAACAAATAGTGTTATCCAGCGGCTGCTGGTGCTGGTTTAGGATCGGCTGGCGGTTGCGTAGTCGATTTATCGATCCAGTAGACAATTCCTGCAGCCAGTAATCCTACCAACAAAAATACCAACAGTAGATCAATGGCTGTGAACGCACGCTTTTTTGGTTCTTCAAGCATATTACATAAACTCTAGCATAAGCGATTCTGTACCGCCATCTGTCTTGCCTCATGCGCTTCTACGCCGTACTATTCCCTTATGAACAACGAGACCACCACATACAACCAAGCACTCCCCGCCGATCGCCAAACAATTTGCGATTTGTTGGCTAAAGAAATTCACGCTGCGCTACCCGAGGCTGAAAATAAAATCTGGCATGGATCGCCAGTCTGGTTTTTAGACAGTAACCCAATTGTTGGCTACGGTTCATTGAAAGACTCTGTCAGGTTGCTGTTTTGGAGTGGCCAAACATTCGAGGAGCCTGGCCTGCAACCAGAAGGTAGTTTTAAGGCTGCCGAAGCTCGCTACACCGATGTTGATCAAGTAGATACCGATGCTTTGCGTGACTGGCTTAAAAAAGCCGAGGCTATTCAGTGGGATTACAAGAATATCGTAAAAAATAAAGGCCAGCTGAACCGTATTAAGTAGCGATCCATCACTACGAGCATTAGCACATACTTACATTTCAACGATCTGACAGAAGAAGGTATGCACTAATTTTTGAGGCCAGCAATCTCAATCTTCTTCATTTGCAGCATTTTAGAGAAACCAGCCGGCTCTTTTACAAGCTCGTCAATATTTTCAGGTACGACTTGCCAGCTTAAGCCATACTTATCCTTACACCAACCACACTGCTCGAATTGGGGATCACTGGACAGCTTTTCCCAGTAGTAATCGATTTCTTCTTGGTCTTTACAGGCAATTGAAAACGACACAGCCTCAGTAAACTTGAATTCCGAACCAGCATTGATAGCCACATAGCTATTGCCCTCAAGTTCAAAGTTTATGGTCAATATCTTGCCAGCAAATTCTTTTTGAAAATCCTCCAAGCCTTCCTTCGGGTAGTAGGTGGTAGACGTAATCTTGCTGTTTGGAAACACTGATAGGTAAAAATCAACCGCTTCTTGGGCGTTGTGGTCGAACCATAAGTTTGGAATGATCTTTTGCATTATTCTACCTCCATTAGTCTCGTCCATTATCCCACACTCTCACCAACGACTGGCGTATACTTTTAGAGATGGCCGAAACTATCCACCACCATGATGAGCAACTTGAAGGTCCACTGCCACCGGGCTTCCCATCGATAGGTAACGAGGGCAAGGTTAGGAATATCTACGTAGCAGGTGAGCAAGTTTGTCTGATCGCCAGCGACCGCGTGTCAGCATTCGATCAAGTTTCGCCAACACTCATCCCCGGCAAAGGTTTGCTATTAAATGATATTGCTGGACGTGAGCTACAAGCCGCCGAAGCAGCAGGCATAGAAACATGGCTACAAGAACTGCCGATCAATAATGCGCGGGCTTCGGTTGGAGTCCGGACAGACGTTTTGCCAATCGAGGCTGTGTTTCGCAATTATATGACCGGCACCATGTGGCGAGTCTATGAAGGTACCGGGGATTTTGCCAACTTTGGTTTGCCAGGTGACTGGCACGAGTGGCAAGACTTCACTGCCGAACCAATGTTTACGCCCAGTACCAAAGCCGACAAGGACGAGTACTTTAATCCAGCCCACGTTGAACAAGTAACGGGAGTTGACCAAGACACCCTCAATCGCATGGAGGAGATCGGCCGAGCCCTGTTTGCCCTTGGTACTAAGCGGGCCGCAGAGCGCGGTTTAGTATTGGTCGACACTAAATACGAGATGGGTTTTGCGGCAGATGGCCGTTTGCTCGTTATCGACGAAGTACATACGCCAGACTCATCACGTTTTGTCTTGGCCGACGGTTTTGCAGAAGCGATTGCTAAAGGTGAGCAGCCGCGTGGTTTATCAAAAGAATTCTTGCGTGGCATGGTGTTAGCTCGTGCTAACAACAATCAAGCCAGGGCAGCAGAAATAATGAGGTTTCCGCTGCCGGAAGATACGGTCAAAAAGATCCTTAGTCGATACCAGGAACTTCACCGCCTGTTTACTGGTGGCTAAGCAACACTCATCACTAGATTGCAGGTGGGGCGACAGGACCCTTGGCCGCCTTGGGCTTTTTGGCTTCTTTTTTGCGAGGTGATCGACCCTTGCTCATACAAACTCCTTAGTTAGTTTTAGCTTCATCGGTGAAAATAGCTGAGAGAAACTTCCCGGCAACATCGATTACCGGCCCACTACTTGGCGCATGGAACCACTTAAGGCCAGGTGTTGAGTTAACTTCCAGAATGTAGGTCCTGCCGGAATCATCAATCAAGTAATCGACAGCAGCAAATCGGAGATCGAGCGCTTTTGCAGCTTTGTTAGCCATGGCACTCAAAGATGGGTCCCACTTTGCAGGCTCGTACGAAATACGCTCTAAAGCTCGATCTGCTTGCACGGACGTACCGTAGTCGCTGCGGTGAACACCAATCACCTCACCATTTAATACGAGGTATCGGAGCTCTTGGCCCGCAATGTATTCTTCGAGAATATACTTGGTAATCTCGAGGGTGAGTATTTGGCTGGCTGAAGTAACAATGTGCACATCCTCCGCACCACTACCTCCAATCGGTTTGGCGATAATTTTGCCATGCCTATGCAAGAAAGCTATGGCTTCGGAACGAGATTCAGGAACGGCAAAGGGGATGTTCGGCAGATCATGCCTCGCAAGTATCTTGCGAGTGATAGCCTTGTTCCTAGCCAGACTAATACTGGTGTGCGTATTTAGAGGGCTACGAGCAAAGTTTACGTAATGCTCCCTGCCATTCGCCGTAATCGCAAAGACACCACCTTTCGTAACCCAGCTCGGTTGCAATCCTAGCGCGAGAGCCGACTGAAACAACAACTGAGCGGTTCCCAGCTTCTCGGTCAGTTCGGTCGCTACTGGCGCACCGCTAACGACGTTGGTAGCCGCCACGAGAGTTTCCGTTGTTTTGCGGTCGGTCTTCACGAGGGCGAGCGACGTTGACGACGATAGTACGATCTTCGAACGATGTGCCATTTAGGGCATCGACTGCCTTTTGCGCATCTGCTTGATCTTCGATTTCAACAAAACCGAAGCCTCTAGATTGGTTGGTTTCGCGGTCACTAACGACACTCGCACTTACGACGTTGCCATATTCTGCAAACAGTTTTCGCAAACTGTCATCCGTTGTATTGAATGATAGCTTGCCTACAAATAATTTAGTTGCCATTGGTATAAAGCCTTTCTATGAGCCAATATTACGCGAGATAGGTCTGCGCTTTAGCCGTGAATAGTGTGGCTTTGCCAGGGCACAATATATACAGGGATAGAGTTTAGAATAACTTGCTAGTCATATAATATCATTTATGGTTGTAAACAGCTAATTATGTGCATGCCCCTGGCGACACACAGGCGCATGTAATTAGGAAGTTCTTGCTAATGAATGTCCCGCCGGCGGAAGGCTATCAATGCCAGCCAAAACAACGTAACAGAAACCAACCCTAGCAATGCCAAATGCCACCAATTTGTCGAGCCACGGAGTATCGACTCAGTTTCGTAATAGTGGAATGGGAATAGTTTTGCTGGAGTTTTTAACCAATCCACTGTGCCGGCTAGTGAAGAGATAATATATCCGCCCAGCCCAACGAACGTCGCAACGCCAATGCTCGCAGATCTTGCTTTACCAGTAGCCGCCAACACAAACGCTACAGCACCAAAACTTAGCGTAACCAAAAAACAGGCTACTGATGCGACGATAATCGTCCCCGAACTTATTTCTAGATCAACCATTTTACTCGTCGTTAAAACCACCATCAGCCCCACTAGCGAGACTAATCCAAGAATTATTACTCCAGTCAGCGCTTTGGCCGACAACAGCTTGTCCCTTGCAATCGGTTTAGACAGCAAAACTTCAATGGTCTTATCTTGCTCTTCTCTCCCGAGCAAGCTTGACCCGAGGCCAATAGACAATACACCCAGAAGTAGAGGAAGCATTAAGAAGTAGATCTGGCTATTCAGGAAACCGACGGGCGTAAAGAAGTCTGCGCTCCCACCAATAAATTGCAGTGTTGCTTCGGGCAAGTTAGAAAAGCTTTTTTGGAGCTCGGCGGCTTGGTCTTTAAATGAAGGATAGAAAATCATGTTTATAAATATGAGCAGGAATATGGCTAGCGACCACCATATGACACTGACTTTTCGTTGCTGTAGCGTCCACGTTACTATTGGCTTCATTTTGCGTCACTTTCGTAGTACTTAAGGAAGGTGGTTTCGAGGTCAAGGCTATCTGCATCAATCGAACGAACATCGCACTTGGCTAACACCGCGAATAAGTCAGACAACTTGCCATGCATGTGCACAGCCACGGTGTTGTTATGGTGCCCTCGCAGCGTAAGACCCTTTACTTTCTCCAGCTCGTTAATAGGGGCTTGTTTGGCAAAGGTTATCGTAAAAGAGTGTGCTGCATCTTTTGCCATGTCTGCAATGCTCCGTTCGGCAATGAGCTTACCCTCGCGAATAATACCCACTCGATCACACATTCGTTGCACTTCACTCAATACGTGACTACTCACAAACACAGCCGCGTTGCGTTGCTTAGCCTCGCCGATGAGGCGGTAGAACTCTTCTTGAATTAATGGGTCAAGTCCGCTGGTTGGCTCGTCTAGAATCAACACATCAGGTGAGTGCATAAAGGCTTGGATGAGCCCAATCTTTTGTTTGTTGCCACGGGATAAGTCGCCCATCTTTTTTGTGAGGTCGGCCTTAAGTTGCTTAGCCAACTCCAAACCATACGACAAACTACCGCCACCCTGCAGATCGCTCATGTAGGTTAAGAATTGCCTCCCAGTCATTTTGGGGTAGACAGCAAAATCTCCAGATAGGTAGCCAATGCGCTGCTTCAAAGCGACGCTATGGTCAGCGACATCCTGGCCGAGAATCTCAGCCGAGCCTGATGAAGGCTGCAAAAAGTTCATTAGTATGCGGATGGTTGTAGACTTTCCTGCACCGTTTGGCCCCAAAAATCCATACACCTCCCCAGCTTTAACTTGCAGGGTTAGGTTATGGAGCGCGTACTTATCATTCGTGTTATAACGCTTGGATAGCTTTTGAGTCGCAATTACTGACTGCATACCTTATTCTACTGCAGATTTTGGGCATTCATACCATTGTTGGGCTCAATTTAACGGACCACGCCCCTTATGTTTGCTTGGCGATCTCTAAGAACCTAGCGACGTCGGCTTCTGTATTGTCCCACGACACCACCAGCCGCACCTCACCTGGCTCTTCCCAGTCGTAGAACTCAAAACCAGCCTCGTGCAATCGTGCCTTAGTTGTCTCGGGCATAGTGCAGAATATCTGATTAATTTGAACGGGTTGATTCAGGGTAATTTCAGGTGATGCCGTTCGCAAACCCTCAGCGAGTTGCTGCGCTAATCGGTTTGCTTTCAGGGCGTTCTCCCGCCAAATGCCATCACGTAGGTACGGAATGAATTGGCCAGAGATGTAACGGACCTTAGAAACGAGCTGCATATTCTGCTTTTGCACATGGAATAAGCTACTTTTAGGTGCGTTAAATACCACCACCGACTCAGCGCTCATTAGCCCGTTCTTTGCGCCACCGAATGACAATACATCAACACCAACATCACGACTGATTTCTCTTAGGCCTTTGCCGAGTGATACAGCAGCGTTCGACAGCCTCGATCCATCAAGATGGAAATACATTTCGTTAGCGTGGCAGTACTCGGCGATCTCTCTCAGTTCTCCTGGTGTGTAGACCGTGCCGTACTCCGTGGCATTGGCGAGCGTTACGACCTTTGGCGCAACAGTATGAAACCCAATCTCCTTACGATGCTCAACCTCACGGCGAATATCATCAAGCGTAATTTTGCCGCCTTTATGTTGCAAGGGGAGTACCTGTACTCCCAGTTTCGCGCTCGGTGCGCCAGTCTCATCGGAGTAGATATGGGAGACATTCGACGCAATAACCGACTCATACCCTCGCTCAAGCAAAAGCTCCAACGCAATAATGTTTGCACCGGTACCGCTGGGCACAAATAGCACTTCAATATCGTCCCCAAAAACGGTGCGAAATTCGGCTCGAGCGGCTTTGGTTACATCGTCGCCGTCGTAGCTGTGAGCGTGACCTTGCTTGTTAATTTCGTTCAGATAGTCCATGACACGCGAGTCAACAGTTGAAAAATTGTCACTGGCAAATGTATTCATGAACTCAGTGTAGCAAATGGCACTGCTGTTGTTGCATGACAGTTCATGAGATAATACCGAAATGAAAACCAAAGCCTTCGCAGCACCAGCCGTAGATAAGCCGTTGGGATATTATGAGTTCGATCGACGAGAACCAAGAGCAACTGACGTTGAGCTACAAGTTCACTATTGCGGCGTTTGTCACAGCGACCTACATACCGCTCGCGGAGATTGGGGAGAAGTCGAATACCCATGTGTGCCTGGGCATGAAATTGTCGGCATCGTTACTAGAGTCGGTGGAGATGTTACAAAGTTTAAGCCTGGTGACCGAGTCGGCGTTGGCTGTATGGTTAACAGTTGCGGCAAATGCAACGCCTGCAAAATGGGATACGAGAACAGCTGCTTCGCTGGCGCAACCTGGACGTACAGCTCGAAAGATCCAATTGACGGCACTGACACCAAAGGTGGTTACTCGAACATTATGCTAGCACCTGAACATTTTGTTTTACCCTTGCCCGAGTCGCTCGACATGGCACAGGCAGCCCCACTCCTTTGCGCTGGCATCACCACCTTTGCTCCGCTGCGACGGTGGGAGGCAGGGCCGGGGAAGGTAGTCGGGATTATTGGTCTTGGTGGTCTGGGGCACATGGGTGTTAAGTACGCCAAAGCCATGGGTGCGGAAGTTTGGGTGATTACCTCATCCCCAGACAAGGCAGAGGCGGCAAAGGCCTATGGGGCAGCTGGAGTAATTGTTTCGTCAAACGAAAGCGACATGGCTAACGCAGCGCACAAGTTTGACTTCCTCTT
Organism: uncultured Candidatus Saccharibacteria bacterium; assembly: GCA_964617855.1. Classification (GTDB taxonomy): domain Bacteria; phylum Patescibacteriota; class Saccharimonadia; order Saccharimonadales; family CAZNVG01; genus CAZTXC01. The sequence goes on from CAZTXC010000001.1 coordinate 42,652, forward strand.
GAACACTATTCCAAAAGCTCACGATCTGACACCATACATCAAACTTTTGAATGTTAAGGGCACCATCTGCTTGGTCGGCCCCATTGAACCCATGCCAGGCTTTCATTCGGGCGATATTCTGAATGGTCAAAAATCTATTGCCGGGTCTGACATTGGCAGTATTGCTGAGACCGCCGAAATGCTCAGCTATAGCGCCGAACACAACATCCTGCCAGATATCGAGATCATCAAAATACAGGACATAAACGAAGCATGGGCATCACTCACTAAAAAACAAATGGCCAAACGTTACGTTATTGATATCAAAAATTCCTTCGACGCTGCTTGATCCCCTCTGATTTGATCAGGTAGTATACGTTTATGATTAGTAAAACTATTTCTGGTGGCACTGCCCATAAACTGCCATCGGAACTCAAAAAAGCTCTGGCAGCCAAACCGGCTGCACGTACAGCTTGGGAGAGCCTGACACCGTTATCTCGCAATGAGTGGATTTGCTGGAATGTTTCGCCGAAACAAGCTGAAACAAGAAAGAACCATATCGAACGAACCATCACCGAGCTGCAACAAGGTAAACGACGCCCATGCTGTTGGATGGGCTGCGTGCATCGTACCGATAAGCCAATCAACGCCACCCAGCGGTGGATACTTAGTAAACGTTAATACTAAAAACGTGACACCCGGCGTATAATATAGGTAATGAAACTTACCAAACTACTTACCGGATCAGTTCTCGCAATAGTAATGAGTTTCGCCGTTGGCGCTGGGCTAACTCGTGCCCAAGAATTCCATTCCGGCGACAATGTGTCAATTCGCCAAAAATCAATCAACCAATCCGTTTATTCGGCAGGTAAAACAGTTGACATCAGCACTGAGGTATACGGCGATATATATTGCGCCGGACAAACTGTCACCATCACTGGAACGATTCATGGCGATGTACTCTGTGCCGGGCAGACCATACACATCAGCGGCAAGGTACTTGGGGATGTGCGACTTCTGGCGCAGACTGTTACCCTCAATGCGCAAATCGCCGGCAACGCTAGCATTGGCGGGCAGACATTACTGTTAGATTCATCAGGAAGCATCGGTGGGGACGCCACGATCGGCTCCGGAACGGCAACTATCAACGGTAAAATTGGCCGTGATGTACTGATTGGCGGCGAGACAGTGACGATTAATGCCCCTGTTGGCCGTGATGTAACTGCAGGCATTACCGCACTTTCGTTAGGGCCAGATGCTCGTATCGGTGGCAATGTCTCGTATACCAGCGATAAGGAACTTGTGCGCGCTCAAGACGCAACCATTGGCGGCAAGGTCACCAGAAACGACACACCGAAACCAGAGAAGAAATCCAATCAATGGTCGCTACTTGGCTTTGGGCTTATGTGGTTCCTGTATATTTTCGTCGCGCTACAACTAGTTGCTCTTTTCTTAGCACTCGTCGCACCCGGCGCATTACGAGCAGTTACCGATCATGCATTTCCTAGCCCATGGAAGGCACTGCTGACAGGTTTTGTTGGCGCTCTTGTTGCCCCGGCTGCCATAATCCTAACCTTAGTAACCGTCATTGGCATACCGCTAGGGCTACTGCTGCTACTGACGTGGGTTTTGATTCAAATACTCAGCGGGCCATTCTTTGGCTACTACATCGGCCGACGGCTCATGCCAGCTAGCAAACGTCCAGTCGTCATCATGTTGGCCGGCGGCGCCCTACTCATTGTGACCTACTTTATCCCTGTGATTGGCTTTATCGCCATGTTGTCAGCTAGCTGGACCGGTAGCGGCATGATCTTGCAGGCTGCCTATGCTCGTAACAAAAGGCTCAACGGCGCCCGGCCTGCAAAGACAACGGATGCCGACACCAAGAAAGGCAGCGACGATGGCAAAAAGTGAGAACAACTTTATAAAAATCAACAAAGATACTGGTTCGGCAGGCTTTGCATTCTTTGTGGCCTACATTGGCGCTGCGGTTTATTTTGTGAATCAAGTCGACGGGTTTTGGAACATAATAGCTGCCTTGCTCAAAGCCACCGTCTGGCCAGCTATTTTGATATACAACATCCTGCAGTACTTTACTGCCTAGCACAGGTACAGAACTTACGGCCGTAGTGTGCCGCCAAACACCTGCCAGGCCAACAACGATTTTGCGACCAAGCTCAAAATAATGTAGGCCCTCTCGCCATATACGTAGTTCTTCCATGGCCCAACCTTTTTGTACTGTAAAACCATGTTGATTGCGAAACAGTTGAAGAATATAAAGATCGATACAAAGATCCAGTACACAAACGTAGGTGGAGCACTGCCTTCGCGAGCACTCAACCAAAAATACATGGCAATAATTGCCCAAGGCACGATACCTGCCAGGCAGCCAATCCAATAGCTTAGCCAGCGAACCGTCTTGGACTTTTGGTTGTGCACTTCCATAACGAGACCCATCAAATTCATCACGGCAGTGAGAACAAAGATCATCGCTAAACTGGCAGCATCATACACGCCGACAAGCAGGCTAATCGCAACCATCATGGTGCTCGCAGATAGAGCATACTCAATCCAACGGGCTTTATTTATGCCCTTGCTCAGGTTCTCGTTATACGTGTCATTGTAG
>CAZTXC010000001.1:45266-47468 GCA_964617855.1 uncultured Candidatus Saccharibacteria bacterium
AAAAGAAGAACGCAACAATTAGGTGAGGGAGTGAGAGGCTAAACAAAGTTTTTGTAGCGGGAACCAAGGTTTGGGATTGCGTATCGAACCTAAGATAACTGCCACTTATGGGGATGCTAAAATCTCGACTCAACAACAGTACCAGCAGGCCCTGCGCAGCATGTAAGCCCGCCATTACGAGATTGAATTTTTTTAAGCCTGTTTTGGTGATGGTTGCCACTATAACCCCACTATATCACAACGCTTATGCATGACCCTATCTGACGTACTTGAGGTGTTTTCTGCTCAACAAGTACAGGCTGGCTGGGGCGAGTACTAACACTGCCCCAACGAATATGCTTACTCCCAAGTGCAGGCCGGTCTTGGCTAGGTTTCCAGTCGCTGCTGGGGTGACCGTTTGGTTATTGCTAGTTTGATTTGTCGAAGTCGATGATGCTACACCTGCCGGGTCTTGAATGGTGCCATCATCAAGGTTCATGTCTCGATTGCTGTTGTCTGTAACCTGGTAAGTTACTACAGCAACCTGTTGACCGTTGATCGTTGTTTCTTCAATGGTTGCATCGTCCAAAGTGAAGTAGGTATTCGTAAGCGTGCTAAACTTACGGGCTGTTAAACCTGATGCCGAGACATTGTAGTAATACAGCTTTACGGTTGTTGTCGGGACGGTACAATCTGCTTCCCACTCCCAAAGACCATTGGCGTAATCATATAGTGGATCTTGCACAGGGAAAGAGCCCTCCTCGGTCATGTCGTCAGTCGTTAATTCACAATTCTCGCCCACATCAATCGCTACGATCTTGCCAGTATAGCCACTTGTATAGCCACCAAGATTGGGTTGATCCGAGTCTGGGATGATGTCGCCGTTATAGTCATGGAAGTCTTCTGGGTCGGTGCGCACCAAGGCAGACGACCGTAGTATTGGATAATCGTCGTTTCGCGTCTGCCATACATCCGTCACATCCCACACCTGTTCTTCACCAATTAACAATGGGGGTTCTGATGCCGAAAAGAAGGTACTTGGATTTCCACTTATTGATATTTGTGTGCAGTTATCAACTTCTTCGTCACTAGTATTTACCATGCAGAACTTTTCATTATCCGCGTTGGCGTATGCATTGGCAGTAATCAAAAAACCGCTAAAATCAACGCCCACTAAACTATTAACTGTTGCGTCAGCACCAGCTACCAACCCGGTGGTAAAGGAATCATAAATGTATGTTTCATCGACGCTGTAGCCCACAAGGCCGCCCACAGCAAGATTTCCCTGAGCACTACCTGTTGAGTAGGACCTAGTTATGTGTGTAGCATTAACAGCTCCAACTAATCCACCCACATAAAAGCCTAGGCCAGTTGAGCTTGCATCACCGGTTGCGTAACTGTCTGTTATTGCGCCGTTTTCTTGCAATCCGATCAATCCACCAGCGCGTTGATTTCCGGTATGTACGTTACCACTGGCATACACTTCCGATGCACCGTACCCTGCGCTGTACCCAATCAACCCACCAGCATTCTCAACCCCCGCAGTAACATCGCCGGTTGCAAAACTTCTACTTACGTTAGAGAACCCTGTGTACCCGTAGAGTCCTCCAACATTTGACTGGCCTGAAACATCACCCGAGGCACTGTTATACATAAATGAGCCAGTTACATTAGCGCCCGCATAGCCAATTAATCCACCGACATTATCACCGGCTGCTTGAATTTCCATGCTCGACGTCACATGTGACACGCGGCTATTACCTACCGCCTCACCAGCTAGCCCGCCAACATTACTACCGGTTGATATTACAAGACCCTCGAGGTTCAAATCGTGAATGTTGGCTCCGCTAATAGACCCGAATAAACCCGCATAGCTTCCTACGCCTGTGCCCACGTAGGTTTTAATAGTGTGCCCAGCACCACGAAAGATACCAGTAAACGGTTCAGCATGACCACCTATCGGGATGCGCGCCAAACTAAAACAGTCAATATCTTGCGTCAGGGTGTAGTTGTCGTCTAGGTGTTCGTTGATGATATCTAAGTCACTGCAGCTAGATATAGTTCGCTCAACACCGAGTGCTTGGGCTTTGCGCTGCAGGAACACTTGTCCAGTAATGGCCAGAAGCAAGGCAAAAACGCCATATGTCGCCAGTTGAAAAACACCTCGGCTACTTTTACTCCTCATAAACCCCTCGTTGCTTGTCTTTAATATATACCATTAGC
>CAZTXC010000002.1:0-38557 GCA_964617855.1 uncultured Candidatus Saccharibacteria bacterium
GTCACAATCTGGTAATCAGAGAGTAATAAAACGTAACAACACGCATAGTGTTCCTCCCGATGTTATCGGGCTCGTGCGTGCGAAGGAGGAAAAGGACACATGGCAGTAACTATTGATATTAAGCAATTGCTCGAAGCAGGCGCTCACTTTGGTCATAAGACCAGCCGCTGGCACCCTAAAATGAAACCCTACATCCACTCATGGCGTGGAGGGGTGCATATTATTGATCTAGCTCAGACAGTGGTGGCCATCGAGAAGGCAACCAAATTCGTAGAAGAAGTGGCCGCTAAAAACCGTCAGGTTCTATTTGTTGGCACTAAACGACAAGCTCAGGATATTATCAAGGCCGCAGCCGAAGGTGTCGGTATGCCATACGTTACAGAGCGTTGGCTCGGTGGTTTGCTGACCAATACAAAGACGGTTGCCGGCCGAATCAAGTATCTAAAGGACCAAGAAGCAAAGATGGCTTCAGGTGAACTGGCAGCCAAGTACAATAAGCTTGAGTTACAGCGCCAACAAGAAGAAATTGACGCACTGAATGTCAACTTTGGTGGAATCAAAGAGATGGCGGGTATGCCCGGAGCAATTTTTATTAGTGACGTACTCACTGACAAGATCGCTGTTAAAGAAGCCCAGCGTTTAGGCATTCCAATCATTGGTATAGTCGACACAAACGCCGACCCAACAGCAATTGACTATCCAATTCCAGCAAATGATGATGCAATCAAGAGCATCAGTTTGATCACTAGCTACATAACGTCAGCAATTGAAGCTGGTAAGGGCAAAACCAAAGCAGATAAGACGGATGACACTAAAAAAGCTGCTTCTGCAGCAGACAAGGAGTAACAAAATGGCAGTATCCCTAGATGAAGTAAAGCGTTTGCGCGACCTAACTGGTGTTGGCTTAACTGATGCTAAGCAAGCACTTGAAGCAGCTAATGGCGACTTTGATAAGGCCTTGGATGAAATGCGCAAAAAAGGCATGACAAAGGCTGAGAAACGCGGTGAGCGTGAGGCGCGAGCAGGGGTAATTGGTACATACAACCACGATAATCGCATTGGCGTGCTGGTTGAAGTTAACTGCGAAACTGATTTCGTCGCACGTAACGAAGTCTTCGCTGAATTAGTCAAAGACATCGCTATGCATATTGCTGCTAGCGCTCCAGAATTCGTATCAGTCGACGATATTCCCGAAGATGTCCAGGCAAAAACCAAAGACGAATTTACTGACAAGGCAAAAGCTGATGGCAAGCCAGAAAATATGCTGGAGCAAATTGTGACTGGGATGGTTAAAAAGCATTTCGCGGAACGCTGTTTACTCGACCAGCCCTTCATTAAGAATCCTGACCAGACAGTGGGCCAGCTAGTCCAAGAAGCCAACGCTAAGTTGGGAGAGAACATTGTTGTTCGTCGCTTTACTCGCTTAGCTCTCGGTGAAGTAGCGTAGAGCAAGTAATTTCGGTTACAATAGCAATAGAAAGCGAGGTGGTATGACAGCTCAAGAATTGATTGATGATGTAGAACTACGTTTTGATGAAGCCTTAGAGCACTTTGAGGCCGCCAGCAAGAAAATCCGTACTGGCCGAGCGCATCCTAGCATGCTCGATGATGTCAAAGTTGAGGCTTATGGCGTTTCTGTACCGCTCAATCAAGCGGCCACAGTCAACGCAGTCGAGGCGCAACTGATTCAAATCACGCCATTTGACCCGAATAACTTACAGGCTATCGCTGATGCTATTCGCAATGATCAAACACTTGGTTTAAACCCATCGGATGATGGGCGGGTAGTCAGGGTACCAATCCCAGCGCTAAACACCGAACGTCGTCAGGAAATCGTTAAGCAACTCAACGAAAAAGTAGAGGAATGCAACATTGCACTCCGTAACATTCGCCATGATGTATTGAATGAGCTTAAAAAGGCCGTTTCCGACAAGGACATTAGTCAAGACGATTCAACTCGCTACGAAAAACAGATCGAAGATAGCCTAGCTAAAGTGCGTAGCAAAGTGCAAGCCCTGGCGAGTAGTAAAGAACAAGAGATTATGTCCGTGTAAATACACGGTTCGGTAGGGTACTATAGGAGGGTTATGCTTTTTGTCTTAGCAATTATTCTGTTCATTTTGCTCGTTGTAGTTCACGAATTCGGGCACTTCATTGTTGCCAGACGAAACGGTGTTGAAGTTGAGGAGTTTGGCATTTTCTTTCCGCCTCGGCTGTTCGTTTGGAAGCGTAAGGGGGACAAGACAGAATACTCACTCAACCTATTGCCATTGGGTGGGTTTGTTCAGTTAAAAGGTGAGAGCGACACCGACACTGCTAAAGGAAGTTACGGGGCAGCGACGCTAAAGACCAAAACTAAAATTATGCTGGCGGGTGTTGGCATGAATTTGTTCTGTGCATTTGTCATCTTTTTAGGCCTAAGCCTTACCGGCATGCCGCAAATCATCGATAACCAATTCAGTGTCGCCAGTGATGCACGCGTGATTCGTGACTACGAGAACAAAGGGCTAGTTTTTGTTGGTCGTGTGGCAAGCGGCTCGCCGGCAGAACGAGCTGGTATTAAGACTGGTGACGAAGTGGTGGCGATAGGCGACCGACAGATTGATTCGCCAAATGACCTCGTTGAAGCGAGTCGCCAGAGGGCAGGTGAAACGACTGCAGTGACAATTCGCCGTGCAGGTTCCTCGAGTGACGTGTCCGTAACCTTCAATAAAGATCCAAGTGGTGGCAAGGGTTACCTGGGTGTAGCGGCTGAGTCGGGTGAGAAGGGCGTCAAGGTTGTTCGTGCAACGTGGTCTGCCCCGATTGTCGCTGCGGGCACCATAAAACAATTAACTCAACTGACCATTGGTGGTTTGGGTTCATTGCTCGGCGATGTATTTAGGGGTAATGGCTCCCAAGCTGCGGATCAAGTTACTGGGCCAGTGGGTATTGTACGGATCCTCAAGGATAATGCGAGCGCAGGGCTCGGCGTCATACTCTGGCTTATTGCGTACCTGTCGCTAACTCTGGCCATAATGAATTTGCTACCGATTCCAGCGCTGGATGGCGGCAAGTTGTATACAACGCTTGTCTACCGCGCTCTGAGACGACGTCTAACTCCAAAAGCTGAAAAACTTATTTATGGCAGTAGTTTTGCTTTCCTGTTGCTACTGTTTGTACTTATAACGTACATCGATGTCCGACGCTGAGCCCGTCAAGACCACTGACAAGGTAAGTCCTATTACAGGGTATGGTGCCGTTAGCAGCTTATTCTTGGGAACGGCACTATTCTTTCTGCCACAAATGTATGTAGGTATCTTGTTATGGCTTCTAAGTTTGATTGGCATCAAGCTTGGCAGTAGTGATGTGCGGTCATATTTTGTCGTCAACTTGTTAGTGGCGGTATGTATGGTTGGCTTACTCAGGCTCATTATCCGACCACGGAAACATAGGGTGGTAGAACTGTTCGGAACGCTTCGCAAGAAATGGCACCTTCTGTTGGTTCCAGTGTCATTCGGGGCTTATTTTGTGACGCTGATGGTTGTTTATGCCCTGGCAGAACAGTTTGTGACAAAAATCAATCTCGATCAGGAACAACTCAACCCATTCAAATCAGCAAGCGCTCCCTGGGAAGTAGCGTTGGCATTCGTTGGGCTCGTTATAGTAGCCCCAATTGCAGAAGAGTTACTCTTTAGGGGGTTCATGTATCAGGGTCTTAAGGCTCGGCTGCCGAAATTCGGTGCAGCAGTCGTTGTGTCTGTATTGTTTGGTCTGGCGCATGGCCAAATAAATGTCGCTATTGATACGTTTGTGTTATCAATGTTTTTGGTACTTCTGGTGGAGAAGACTGGGTCTTTGGTGCCGGCTATACTTCTACACGCCACGAAGAACTTGCTAGCGTTTGTAATAATATTCTTCGTTAAATAAATTGCTGCTATTCGTGCATTGTGGCATAATCATTTCGTCATGAAACAAATTTTGCAAATTAATCAGGTACCGCCAGCTCTGTAGGGGTCTTGCGAACTGTTTGCAGTGCCCCCGCTACTACGCGGGGGCTTTTTAATGGAGAAAGTACAATGGAACAAACGGAACTACTCGTGGTTAAGGTGGGGACAACGTCACTCACTAAGGATGGCTTGCTTGATCAGAGTCGATTTGACGACTTGGCAAACCAGATTCTTGACCTACCTAGCGGGTTAGGAGTTGTAGTTGTTACGTCGGCAGCGATTAGCGCTGGAGCCGCAGAGCTTGGAGTTGATCGTCGAGATTTTGAAGGAGACGTAGATGGCTTGAGTATGCTGGCTTCCGTTGGCCAACCCTTGATAATGGGGCGCTGGAGGCAGGCGTTTCATACTAAAAAATTTGTTGGGCAGCACGAAGTGACACCACGGGAGTTAAAAGAAGACCCACAAGAACGAGATCCTTACTTTCGTAAATTAGCCTATGCGTTGGGAAGAGGTATTGTCCCAATAGTCAACGAGAACGATGCTATTAGTGATGAGGAAATCAAGATCGGCGATAACGACCAGTTAGCCGCACTCGTTACTGTTGGTTTGGGGCGCCTCGGGCTATGGAAGGAAGTTAGCTTGCTTAACTTGAGTGACATTGATGGGTTGTTTGATGGTGACCCAGGGCAGGAGGGCAGCAAACTCATTAACCGAGTTGACGACGTGCATGCTGCACGTGCGTGGGTTTCTGATAGTGCCAGTGGTCATGGTACAGGTGGTGCAATCACCAAGCTTGATGCAGCCGAGATGGTAACACGGGCTGGCTTGACCATGCGCCTTGCCAATAGTCGGGCTGCGTCTGTGATTCAACGGGCATTGCACAACGAGATAGGTACCTACTTTCCAGCGAGTAAGGTAGAATAGGGCCAGTATGAGCAAAAATCTACTACCAAAAAAATCAGAAAACATATCAGAGTGGTACACAACTGTTATCCAGTTGGCCGACCTAGCTGACTATGGCCCGGTGAAGGGCACCATGATCATGAAGCCGTATGGGTACGCCATCTGGGAGCGTATTCAGGCAGTTCTCGATGAGAAGATAAAAGCACGTGGTGTCGGCAACGCCTATTTCCCGCTGTTGATACCAATGTCTTTTTTGGAAAAAGAGAAGAGCCATGTCGAAGGCTTTGCTCCCGAGCTGGCCGTTGTTACTCACGGTGGTGGTCAGCAGCTAGAGGAGCCAGTTGTGGTTCGTCCCACTAGCGAGACAGTCATGTACAACTCATTTGCAAAATGGGTCCAGTCTTGGCGCGACCTGCCGCTCCAGATGAATCAGTGGAATAATGTTGTTCGCTGGGAACTTCGAACGACTCCATTCCTTCGTACAAGTGAGTTTTTATGGCAAGAAGGTCATACGGCCCATGCAACTCATGAGGAAGCAATTGAAACCCAGCGGTGGGCCATGGAGGCATACGAGTCGGTCTATCGAGATGCAATGAGTCTTGCCGGATATGTTGGCTACAAATCAAAAAGTGAGACGTTTGCTGGCGCAGATAGTACGCTGACGTATGAGTCACTTATGCCGAGTGGCAAGGCTCTGCAATCGGCAACCTCCCACGATCTTGGTCAAAACTTTGCCAAGGTCTTCGACGTAAAATTTCAAGATAAGGACGGTGGCGAGTCGTTTGTCTGGCAAACGAGCTGGGGCCTATCAACACGATCAATAGGCGGTCTTATTTTGGCGCACGGTGATGATAACGGCCTGGTTTTACCACCAGTTCTAGCGCCGATTGAAATAGTCATTGTTCCCGTCAGATGTGATAACGACGAGGTGGTGCAGTACGCCAATGGCCTAGCTGAAGTATTACGCAAGGATGGTCGTAGGGTTGAGATAGATGTCCGAGATGACGAGTCGTTCGGCTATAGACTGAACAAATGGGAGGTTAAGGGCGTGCCATTGGTCTGCAAGATAGGCGATCGCGAACTAGAAGGCAAGAATGTGACTGTTAAGCGGCGTGACACAGGTGAAGAAACAAGTATTGAAGCTGAAAAAGTCGTCGATGGTACGTCAAAATTGCTGCAGGCGATACAGGAGCAATTGCTAGCGTCGTCTGAAGCGTGGCGGGATGCCCAGACCCGTGAGGCTAAAACATACGATGAGTTTAAGCAGATTCTTAAGGACCACAAAGGTTTTGTGAAGGTTACCTGGAACGATGATCCAGCTGTTGAAGCCGCAATTAAAGCAGACACCAAGGCGACGAGTCGGTGTCGTTTGGTGGGCGACGCTGCATCCGACTCCGTTGATTTTTATACTGGGGAGCCTGCGACTGACGTGTGGCTTTTCGCACAGTCTTACTAGCAAGCTCGGTTGTTCGTTACAATGTATAGGTGAACACGCGTAACCTGGGCATGCATCGTAATGTAATCGTTCTTGATATTGGGTCGCGCTATATCAAAGTTGGCGATTTGCGAAACAGCCGCATTCTAGTAGAGCCTAGTTGCGTTGCCCATCTTACGAATGGTCAGGTTGTGGCCGTTGGTAGCGCTGCAATTGAATATGAAGATCGCACACCATCAGACACTTACGTTGTGTGGCCGTCACAGCAAGGCGTCATAGATGCGTACCAGCATGCAGTTGCGTTACAACAAACATTGCTTCAGAAATTGAGAGCTACGAACGGATTTTTTCAGCGATGTACTGTACTGCTCGTGCTGTCTGATGATATTAGTAGTGTCGCAAAGCGTACTGCCGTAGAAACGGTGCTAGATGCGGGGGCGTCAGAAGTCTATAGTGTTCGGCATTCTGTGGCGGCACTAGGAATAGTTAGCGCGAAAAGGCCGCGACGAGAAGTTGTAGTTAGTGTTGGCGCCGGAACGACTACTTTTTCTGCATACAGCAACTCCGGTGCAGTGTCATTTTATGCCTTTCCTTTCGGCGGGGACGTGATCACCGAACGTATTGCCCAGTTTGCTCGCGTCGAACTCGGGATGCAGTTAGGCTGGGGCAGGTGTGAACAAGTTAAGAGGCAGCATCTTACGGTTAGTCCGCATAATTCAGTTGGTCAACGCACATGGTTGTCTGGTAAGGCGACGGTAAGTGGACTGCCGGTTAGACGACGAGTTGACGTTACGGATTTTAATCAAGTGGTGGTTCGAGAGGTCAGAAATCTGGTTGAGTTTTTACGCGCCACTTTGCATAAACATGAGCATGCCGGCTCTGAGTTGTCGGTACGGGTGATTGGAGGCGGGGCTGGTCTCGATGGGCTAGCTCAGTATTTGAGCCGCGAGCTCAAAGTTGAAGTCAGCAAAGTGGCAAATCATCAAACCCATATAGTAGAGAACGCTGCGTTATTATGGCAAAAACCAGAGTATCGGGTGTTTTTTCATCGTGAGGCCAAACGATGGCGAGGTTAAAGCAGCAGAAGTTAGAGCGCGTGGCGTTATGGATAATGGGAGCACTTGCTTTATTGGGCGTTACTGGTCGATGGGCGCCATGGGAGAGCATTGTAGTGCGAAGCTCACAGTTTACAACTGGCCAAGTTACTCGCGTTAGTAGTCCCCTAGCTATTCCTGATGCCAAGGCTAGCGGACTTGGCCTTAAGCAAGAAAGTGCGTCAGTGATTTTGCGCCGAATAAGCCCATTTGTTAAGGAAGTGCTCGTGAACAAAGGGGCTTTGGATGGTGTCCGGCCTGGCATGTTGGTTATGAGCGACAACTGGTTGCTGGGTAAAGTTGTAAAAGTATCAAAAAAATCGGCTTGGGTTACATTAGTGAGCGACCCTTCTTTTCGAATCGGTGTGCAGATTGAAAGCCTCAATGCATTAGGTGTGTTGAAAGGAGCAGGTTCGGCACTATTTGTCGACCGAGTACCCACTGGCGCCCAGGTAGCATCACGCCTTGTTGTTACATATGGTGGAACTGAACAAGGTGTCGCAGGCTTGCCAGTTGGTATAACTAGCTCGAAACGAGTGTCAGTGAGTGATACAAGCCTAGAGAGGTGGCTCGTCGATCGTTCGCTACGCGAAGAGTTTGCATTGAACGCTAACATAATTTTTCCCGTGAGTAAGTAGTATGGTTTGGGTTGTGTTCGCCGTAGCTAGCTTGGTACTTCATGTGCAAGGATGGGTGATGTGGCTGCATGTACCGGCTTGCTTAGCAGTGCACCCAAGACTACATGATCAACAAGCTGCGCTGGTGCTACTCGCCGCAGTTATTATCGATAGCGCACAGCTGAGTTCCTCCAGCGCTGTATTGGCTCTAGGCTACATAGGCCTTGGCATTGGTGTTGTGGTGGCGCGGTTATGGCATCACAACTTTGCGGTAAGTGTCATTGCGTTGGTACTTGGACAGGTTACCTTTGTAATCTGTATGGATTGGCGCCTATTGCGGGCCGCAGCATTCTATCTGCCTGCAATTCACGTAGCTATTTCCGCAGTACTGATGGTAATAGCCAGCATGTTCTTTAATCGGAAATCGGCATGAAGACGCATCGTGGGGTGCAGGACGATAGCTGGCTGCAATCATTCAGATCATCGGCTAATACGGTCAACACGGTGCTAAGCATGCGGACCAAAAGAATCAGTTACATTGCCTACGCAATTCTACTTTTTGTTGGTATAGGTATTTTGTTCGAGATGATTAATGTGCAAGTGAGAAATCATAGCTTGTACGCACGGTTAGCAAATGGAAATCGTGTCCGGGAACGTGTTATTTATGCTAAAAGAGGGAGAATACTCGATAAGCACGGCGCAGTTCTTGCAGAATCGAGACTCGCTACCCAGCTAGTAGTGTATCCGTATCTGCTTCCGCAGCAGAAGTCGCAACGTGGTATGTATCTAGCCAAGGTTGCCGCAGCGCTTGGCTGGTCTGAAGCTCAGCTCACGAATCGTATAAACAAATTATCTCAGCAAGACGTTCGCGCCAATGTTGTGTCTAGTCAACTGTCCCAAGAGAGCATAATTCGACTCGAGGAGATACTGTCCGGCGTCCAGGCGTTTGAGCTGCAGGACATCCCTTCGAGAACCTACTATTCAGCCGATGCGGTTGGGACAGTCATTGGCTACACCGGGCAAGTAACGGCTGAGTTGTTGGAGCAAGATAAAACAAAAGAACTTTTACCGACTGACCAGATCGGTCGTGAGGGCATTGAGGCTACTTTTGATACTGTTCTGCGCGGGAAAAACGGGCGCGAAAAAATTGAAGTTGATGCCGCTGGGCGACCAGTCGGTTTGTTAGCCAGACAGTCACCGGTCGCAGGCCAAGATGTAACGCTAACCATTGATATGGCGCTGCAACGATCACTGAGTCAAGCCCTGCAAAAACAAGTTGATGCGTCAGGGTCGCCCCGAGCTTCTGGAGTTATTTTGGACCCAAATTCGGGTGATGTCTTGGCCATGGTTAGTTTGCCTAACTACGACAACAATGAATTCGTCGGCGGTATTTCATCGCAGCGATACGATGAGCTCAACAAAGATCCGCGACAGCCATTGGTGAATAAGGCTATCACTAACGGTTATCCGTCCGGATCTATTATTAAGCCGCTGGTAGCAAGTGCGGCTTTACAGGAGCGCATCATTACGCCGCAAACGACTATTGTCGACAAGGGTTTCATCGAGCTGCGTAGTCAAGTTGACCCAACCGTGACGTATCGCTACTACGGCTGGAACCACAATGGTCTCGGTGCGATGCAATTAAGAAGTGCCTTGGCGTATAGCTCAAATATTTATTTCTTCACGGTTGGAGGTGGCCATCAGGCCCAAAGGGGATTGGGTATAGATAGGCTCGACCAGTATTACCGTATGTTTGGGCTTGGGGCGCGAACCGGTATTCGCTTGCCTCATGAATGGGCTGGACGCGTGCCAGACCCAGAGTGGAAAAAACAGACTCTCAATGAACCATGGTTCTTGGGCGATACATATAATCTCTCAATTGGTCAGGGTGATCTTGCGGTAACACCGCTACAAATTAGCTTAGCTGAGGCGGCGATAGTAAACGACGGATATTTGTTTACCCCTAGAATCTCCCTTAATGAGGCGGTTGCCAGCAAAGAGTTACCAATCCAAAAATCGCATCTTGCCGAGATAAGAGCCGGCATGAGACAGGTTGTTGAGTCTGCGGCAACATCACCGAGTGCTCTAAAAAAGCTGCCAGTGCCAGTAGCTGGTAAAAGCGGTACAGCAGAGACCGATACTCGCGGTGGAAGATGGCCACACTCTTGGTATGTGGGGTATGCGCCGTATGATAAGCCTCAGTATCTAATAACTGTTCTCGTTGAGGAAGGCAAAGACGGTGTTAGCTACTCAGGTGCGGCCGTTGCGGATACCTTAACCTCGATTTTTTCAGGTGGACAACGTTAGCAACAGCGGCTATACTACCGCGTGATGGAAGGCCGTGGGACCTTCCTTATTCATCATAAAGACTAAGCAATAAGCAGGAAATCACCTCAATGAAAAAGGCATTCTATTTGACCAACGACGGTAAGACCGAGTTAGAGTCCGAGCTTGAAGATCTTAAGGCGCAGCGTGGCCCCGCTGCAGAACGACTGAAGACTGCCCGGGGTATGGGCGATCTTTCGGAAAACGCCGAGTATGATGTTGCGCGTCGAGACCTTGAGCGCATTGAAGGACGAGTGACAGAGATCGAGCACATCTTACAAAATGCTGAAATTATTAAAGGTACTCGCGCGCAAAATGTGCGGCTTGGATCGGTTGTTACCCTAAAAAGTGATAGTGGAAAGAGCCAGCAGTTTACCATCGTCGGTACCGTTGAAGCGGATCCTCTAGAAGGAAAGATATCCGACGAGTCACCAATCGGCAAAGCTTTGATGGGCAAGGCGGTTGGCGATGCTGTTGAGATAAAAACACCCGCAGAAACAGCAAGCTACAAGATCCAGACAATTAGTTAATCCTTTTGCACCTCTGATAAACTAGCAGTATGCAATGGCTGACCCGCTTAGTTGAAGAAATTGCCTCCAGTCATCCGGAAGGGGAGATATTGGTGTCATCTGGTGTTTCGCCATCAGGTAAGTACCATGTGGGGACCCTGAGAGAAGTGCTTACTGCTGACGCTGTGCTCATCTTGTTGCGCAAACAAGGCCGCCAAGCTACGCATGTACATTTTGTGGATGATCTTGATGGTCTTCGAAAAGTTCCAGCAGGAGTTCCCGAGGAATTCTCTCGTTTTTTGGGTAAACCGGTCTGTGATGTTCCTTCGCCTGACCCAAATACAGCCGATTCATATGCAGACTACTATCTCAACGATTTCGTCAGCAACATTGGCGTATTAGGGATCGATATGGAAGTCGTGCGTAGCCACGAAAAGTACCGAGAGGGATATTTTGTGCCGTCCATCGAGCGAGCCTTGAATAATATTGCTGAGACTCGGGCTTGTCTAGAAGAAGTGTCGGGGCGAAAATTGGGTGCTGAGTGGTCGCCAATTCAGGTCAACGAGGGTGGGTATCTCAAAAAACGGGCTTTTGTTGGGCTTGATGAAAAAGCCAAACGGGTCACATATGTGGACGTAGACGGGAATGAACAGTCTATTTCGTACGCCAATGGTGAGGTTAAGCTCGATTGGCGTATCGATTGGCCTGCTCGTTGGTGGCAACTTGGTGTAGCAGTTGAGCCCTTCGGGCGTGACCATGCGAGCAAAGGTGGCAGTTACGATACGGGTAAGGCCATTGTTGAGCGTGTATTTAAGGCGCAAGCGCCAACGCCTGTGCCGTACGAGTTTATTAACCGAGCTGGCGAGACTAAAAAAATGAGCAAAAGTGCTGGTAACACGGTTACTATTTCTGAATTGCTTGCTGTACTTCCGCCCGAAATTGTTCGATATTTTGTCCTTCGATATGCTCCAGATAAGCAGCTTTTCTTCGATCAAGAAGATGGCATCGTTCGGCTGATAGACGAGTATGCCGAGTTGCTAGCAAAGCCAGATAAGACAGGCGAGGAAGAGCTGCTACTTCTCATTTGTGCCAGTACACTCAAAAAGAACACTATTAGCAATGTGCCGTTCTCGCACTTAGTTGCCAGCTATCAAGCAGCACTACGAGATATCGATAAAACATTGGATATCATTCGGCGCACTGAGCACGGTGTCATTGTTGATGAGCAAGAGGAGGTAATTAGGGCTGAGCTTGGATATGTAGGTCGCTGGCTAGATGCTTGGGCTCCTGAGAAAATGAAGTTCGAGCTGGTCTCTACGGTTGATGTCTCGCGTCTTAGCGAGGCGCAGAAGAACTTTCTATACAGTCTTGGTAAGAAAGTTTCTCAGGCTCCCGAAGATGCTGATGGAGCATGGTTCCATCAGGCAATATATGAATTCAAGGAAACAAGCGGGCTTGAGCCCAAAGACTTATTTAAGACTCTGTACCAGGTACTGATTGGAAAAGACGCTGGCCCAAGGGCAGGGTGGTTCCTGTCGATTTTGCCGCGCGACTGGTTAATTAAGCGACTGCATTTAGATGACTGAGATAGCACCATCTGAACGTAGCTTTGATGTTTTAGACTACAAGTTGCCGGGCGTGGTTTTTATGCCCGAGAATCCGAATATGGGCTTTGTGCTTTGGCTGTACGGGAGTAATTCAAATCGCCAAAAGCATTATCCTGTATTGGGTAAAATAGCTTCGGAAGTTAATCTGCCGACATTTTGTTTTGACTACTCAGGCCATGGCGATGCTCCGTTTGAGTTTGATAAAACGACACCAGCCCAGCACTTCCTAGAAGTGATTACAGTGTACGATGAGCTGTGCGCTGAATTCGGTTGCGGTGGCGGAGCAGTCGTGTCGACAAGCTACGGCAGCTACTTGCAACTGCAGCTACTGAAGTATCGTCAAGTTATTGCGGGTATTTTGCGCGCACCTGCTATGTTCCGCCCAAGTAGTTTTTACACTCGGTGGGAGAACCTGCTCAATGAAGACGAGGACCAGTATCGTCACGATCCAGATGAACTAGCCAAACACCCACTCCTTGCTCGAGCAGGAGCGAACAAAGCTCCAATGCTTGTAGTTGAACATGCTGCTGACGATGTGATTCCATCTATGATACCAACAACAATTGCTCATATGCTGGGCAACGCCGAATTGAAGTCGGTGCCGGATTTGCCCCATAGTCTGAGCCAGGCAACCGAGGAGCAATGTATTGCCTACGAAGACATGCTCATCAGTTGGCTAAAGAAACATCTCAAACCCTCGCAAGACCAGGTATAATAGAGGTATATGATCGATATACAGGTGGTTCGAGACGACCCGGACCGTGTCAAAGCATTCACCAAAGCTAAGGGCTACGAGGTAGATATTGATGCGTTATTACGCGCCGATGAGGACCGGCGGCGTCTTACGCGTGAAATAGAAGACAAGCGTACAGAACGTAATAAGTTAATTGCCGTAAGTAAGGGGCAGCGACCGAGTGATGAGCAGATACAAAAAGGCCGGTATGTACGTGAAGAAATCGATGCACTTGAAAATGAGTTAAAAACTGCCGAAGCTACATACACAAAACTGCTCAGGCAAGTTCCTAATGCACCCACGGCAGATGTTCCGCTTGGGGCTAGCGAAGACGAGAATGTCGTCGTCAAGACTGTCGGCGAGAAGCCAAAGTTTGACTTTGAACCCAAAAACCACTGGGAGATTGGTCAGGCCAAGGGATGGATCGACAAAGAGAGAGCTGCCAAGGTTGCTGGTAGCCGATTTGTGTATCTCATGGGTGACTTGGTTCGTTTAGAATTTGCGTTGTGGCAATTTGCGCTTGACAGACTAACTGATGAAAAAGTGATCGCCAAGTTGGTTGCAGACAACAAGCTGAGCATTAGTACAAAACCATTTACTCCTGTGTTGCCCCCAGCGGTTGCTAGGACCTCTATCTATGAATCCACTGGGCGCCTGAATGGGGAAGAAGAGACTTATAAGCTAGCCGAAGACGACCTGTGGTTGAATGCGAGTGCCGAACATACCTTGGCGCCCATGTATCACGGTGAGATTCTAGCTGAAGCTGATCTCCCATTACGATATGTCGGCTACACCACAGCCTTTCGCCGCGAAGCAGGTACCTATGGCAAGGACATGGAGGGTATTCTTCGACTCCATCAATTCAATAAACTGGAAATGGAGAGTTTTAATCTGCCAGAGCAGTCTCTCGAAGAGCATCTGCTCATGATTGCTATCCAAGAGTACCTGATGCAGGAACTTAAATTGCCGTATCAGTTGCTAATGAAGTGCACGGCTGACATTGGCAAGCCAAACGCCCGTGGCGTTGATATCGAAGTGTGGCTGCCCGGTCAAGATAGGTATCGCGAGACGCATACCGCAGACTACATCACTGACTATCAGGCTCGAGGTATGGGGACACGGGTTCGTAGGAGTGACGGCAAGGTTCAGTTTGTTCATACAAATGACGCAACTGCGTTCTCGGAGCGACCACTCATTGGTATTCTTGAAAACTACCAGACGAAGGATGGTGATGTTCGTGTTCCAGATGTATTAAAGAGCTATATGGGTGGTAAGGAGATTCTATGATTGAGCGAATCGAAATTAGTAGCCAACATTACACTGCAACCGATGATGTGCGCAAGTACGTGCACAAAAAAATCGGTCGCCTAGACAGGTTTATGGCCTCCCACGCTAAAAAGAGCGCGCATGCCCAAGTAAAACTTAAGCAAGAAAAAGCTAAAGACAAAAATCGCTACACAGCCGAGGTAATCCTGTTTGTTCCGCATGGCAAAATAACTGCCAAAGAGTCGACAATGAACATTTACGCTGCAATTGATATCGTTGAAGCCAAGCTCAAAACGCAACTTAAACGGGCAAAAGATAAAGTAACGGAACACCCTCAGAGTCGGAGTCGCCTCCTGGGTCGGCTAAAGAAGCTTGCTCGAAGGTGAAATACTGGGGTAAACTAGCAAGTACTGATTGTGTCAAATAGTTAGAGAAAGGAAGGTGTTCCCGAGTGAAACGGTTGGTCCGGCGCGTACTAGGCGACCCACAAATACAGACCATCAAGCGCCTTCGTAAGAAGGTTAAGTTAGTGAATGATCAAGCTGATGCCTTCGCAAAGCTAACTGATAAACAGCTAAAAGAAAAAACAACCGATTTCAAAAAACGTCTGGAGAAGAAAGGCACCACGCTTGATACGCTTTTACCAGAGGCATTCGCGGCAGTTCGGGAGGCGGCTAGTCGTGCTATCGGGCAGAGGCACTTTGATGTTCAGCTGATTGGGGGCATGATTCTGCACGAAGGTGCTGTTGCTGAGATGAAGACAGGTGAGGGTAAGACGCTCGTCGCTACTCTGCCAGTGTATCTCAATGCCCTCGATGGTAAGGGTGCACATGTTATTACTGTGAACGATTACCTTGCGCAGCGTGATGCAGGTTGGATGGGGCAAGTGTATGACAGGCTCGGCTTAAGTACGGGCGTGATTATTGCTGACGAGTCATTTATTTTTGATGCTAAGTTCTCTAATGAAGACCACGAAGACCCTCGTTTTAAACACCTAAAACCATGTACGCGCAAAGAGGCTTACGCGGCGGACATAACATACGGTACAAATAATGAGTTTGGGTTTGATTATCTACGAGATAACATGGTTCGTGAGCCCGACCAACTAAGGCAACGAGACCTCCATTTTGCTATCGTTGACGAAGTTGACTCAATATTAATTGACGAAGCGCGTACGCCGCTCATTATCTCGGCGCCTGCTGCAGATAGTAATCAGAGCTATAGCCAATTTTCGACGATTGTTCGTCAGTTAACTCCTGAACAAGATTATGTGATCGACGAAAAGCAGCGGGCCGTTACGCTCACTGACGAGGGAGCTGAACGAGTGCAAAAGATGATCAATGTGGAGAATCTTTATGCGCCAGAGAACGTTAAATTGATTTACCATCTTGACCAGGCGCTTAAGGCAGAGGGCTTGTTCAAGCGTGATAAGGACTATGTTGTCGCCAAAGATGGCGAAGTTATCATTGTGGACGAGTTTACGGGCCGGTTGATGAATGGTCGCCGATACAACGAAGGGCTGCATCAAGCGATTGAGGCCAAAGAGGGTGTTGAAGTACAAGAAGAATCTATGACGCTGGCTACGATATCGTTCCAGAATTACTTCCGACTGTACGCAAAGTTGTCCGGTATGACTGGAACCGCCCAAACAGAGAGCGAAGAATTCCACCAGATTTATAAGCTCGATGTTGTTGAGGTTCCGACCAACAAGCCAATCTCTCGCCTCGACTTAATTGATAAGATTTACAAAACAGAACACGGTAAATTCAAGGCAATTGTTGAGCAGGTACGAGAACTACATCTCAAAGGTCAACCCGTGCTTCTTGGTACGGTTTCAATTGAGAAGAATGAACTCCTCGGTACTATGTTGAAGAAAGCGGGCATACCGTATCAAGTGCTTAATGCCAAGAACAACGAACGAGAAGCGGGTATTATTGCCAAAGCGGGGCAGAAGGGTGCCGTAACGTTGGCTACTAACATAGCTGGTCGTGGTACGGACATTGTATTAGACAAAGAAGTGCTAGAGCTCGGCGGGTTGTTTGTTCTTGGTTCTGAGCGGCATGAATCTCGACGTATCGATAACCAGCTGAGGGGTCGAGCCGGACGGCAAGGGGATCCGGGTACGACGCAATTCTTTGTCTCTTGCGAAGACGACCTGATGCGTATATTCGCGGGTGAACGAATCAGTTCGCTTATGGATCGGCTAGGCGTAGATGAAGACACGCCAATCGAAAACCGTGCAGTGTCGCGTGCTATTGAAGCTGCCCAGAAGAAAGTAGAAGGGTTTAACTTCGATGTGCGCAAAAATGTTGTCCAATACGATGACGTTATGAACCGGCATCGTAAAGCAACCTACACGCGGCGTCGCGAATTACTTATGAAGGAAGACGTCGGTGGCGTCATAAAGGAAATGTTAGTCGAAGAGGCCGCCTTTATTGCTCGCTTTGATAGCAGTGATGAGATTGACTTCAGGGCAGAGGTGCATGCGCTGGTACCAATGCCGGATAAGCAGCTCGACAAGCTTGTTGCCGCGACCACGTATGTGGATCGACAGGAGATTATTCAAGCGGCGGCAGCTAAAATCTACAAACAGCAAATAAAGACCTTTGGAGAGGACGTTTTTCATCAGGTAGAGCGTGATATTTACTTACAGACTCTTGATACCCTCTGGATGCAACACCTTGAAAACATGCAGCATTTGCGCGAAGGCATTAACTGGCGTTCGGTCGGGCAGCGCGATC
Organism: uncultured Candidatus Saccharibacteria bacterium; assembly: GCA_964617855.1. Taxonomy (GTDB): domain Bacteria; phylum Patescibacteriota; class Saccharimonadia; order Saccharimonadales; family CAZNVG01; genus CAZTXC01. Next base: position 17,160 of record CAZTXC010000002.1, read on the forward strand.
CGCTGGTTGAGTATCGTCGTGAAGGCCAGCACCTTTTCGACACTATGCTGTCCAATATACGTCACGAAGTTGTACGTGGGGTTATGCATGCTGAACCAACAGGTGTAGTTAGTGAAGAACTATCTGAAACTGAATTAACCCGCGCCGCTCGAAGTTCGGTAGATAACGCCGATAAAGTTATCGAGGTTGACCACACGACGGAGTTTGCCGAGTCTGATGAACCGGTCAAGCTGGAGGCACCTCGCTCGGCAACTAAGTCACATGATTCAAAAGATAAAAAACGACAAAAGCGTAAGCAGCAGCGCAAGAATCGCCGGAAGCGGTAGCGGAGTAGCCGTGAATCACGACGTCGAAGAGATCGAACTAGCCAACGGAGCGCGGGGTTTGCTGGTACATGTGCCAAATGCCAGTGTCATGAATTTTGATTTTGAGTTTAGGGCCGGGCACTATCTAGTACCGCGAAAAAAATGGGAGACCCCGCACATTATGGAGCACATGGTGTTTGGTGCGAATGCCGAATACCCATCAGCAAGAGCCTTCTGTGCCGACTTTGAAAAAAACGGCGCCTATAGTAATGCATCAACTGATGTTACATCGCTGCATTACCTTGCCGAATGTGCAGACTTTGAGTGGGAACGAATTCTCCAGCTACTGCTGCTATCAGTCAGTCAGCCTCGTTTTATCGAGCAGGAGTTTGCTTCGGAATTTGGTAACGTACGCGAGGAGATGATTAGTCGTTCCAATAATAACTATCGCTTTCTGTTTCAAAAAATGGCCCTCGGAGCTGGCTACATTAGCATGACAGATAAGGAGCGCGTTAAGCTCATGGGTAATGTTGAGCTTGCAGATATTCGAAGTCATTTTGAACGAACACACACTACAAAAAATCTCCGATTTATTATTTGTGGCGACCTTGGGCAACGTCGTAAAAAAATCCATCAGTTGCTTAGTAATATACCGCTCCCCAAGGGCGAGCGCTTCGAGTACCCTAAGCAAAAACTCCGCCAACAAAAAGATGTGCTCTACATACGAAAAACTAATGTTAAAAACCTTTACTTTAGCCTGGACGCGTTCGCTAATATAGCCTTGTCGCGCGAGCAGGAACGTTGTTTAAACTTGCTTGACGTGATCTTGGGAGAGCGAGAAGACTCACTTATTTACGGACAGGCTAGAGAGCTGGGCCTTATTTATCATATCGACGTATCGCACATGGCCGGCCTGGACAATGTAAATTGGGGTGTTAGTGGGCAGGTGAGTGTCGAGAATGCTAAACCATTCTTCAACCTAGTTAAAACCCAGCTAATCAAAGTGCTCGACGGCCATTTACCGAGTGAAGTTGTTGACGCTGCGCGTGATTATTATGTTGGGGCGCTGCAAATTAGCGTGCAAAAAATTAGTCGTCTGAGCGCCCTCTATAGTCGACGTTACTTTTTAGATGGGCAAATTCGTAATTACACAGATGTAGCCGAAGAGCTCAGGGTTATTGATCGCGATGCAATTGTCGATACTGCTCGAGAGATATTTGGTAGTAAGTTGTGGGCGCTTGGTGTGCTGGGAAGCTCTGGAGTAGCTCATGCACGTGAGTTGCGAGACATCGTTAGCCCTGTATGGGAGAATTAGAGTATGCGTATTGCTATTGCCGGTTTTGATGTTGAAGGACGAGCTTCTGCCGAGTACTTTGCGAACAAGGGTGCCGAAGTTACTGTACTAGATAACAAAACCGACATTGATGTGCCGCCAGAGTTCGAAAAGCGGCTCGGAGATGATTGCTTTAATGATGTTGCCGAATTTGATTTAGTCGTTCGTACCCCGAGCTTAAATCCAAAAAAAATTGCCAGCACCAAAAAAGTCACAACGGCCACCAAAGAGTTTTTTGCCAATTGCCCAGCACCGATTATTGGCGTGACCGGCACGAAAGGCAAAGGAACAACCTGCACGCTCATTTCCGAAATGCTAACGACTGCCGGTAAACGGGCTCACTTGGTTGGGAATATCGGTGTGCCGGCCCTGGGTGAGCTTTCCAAGATTTCACCCGACGACTTCGTAGTATTCGAGTTGTCGAGCTTTCAGCTGTGGGATCTTGATGTCAGCCCGCACATAGCCGTGGTGTTAATGATTGAGCCTGATCATTTGGATACACACGATTCACCTGACGATTACCTAGCTGCGAAGGCTAACATTGTCCGTTACCAGACCAATGAAGATATGGTTATTCATCACCCCAGCAATGCTCTTGTCGCTGAATTGATTAAGGTATCGCCCGCGAAGAAGTTTCCATATCAAACTGAGCAAGGGGCCCATATTCAGGCTGGATCGATAGTCATCGATGGTCAAACTGTTTGCGCAGTTGATGAAGTTGGATTGCTCGGGGAACATAACCTAGAGAATATTTGCGCAGCGATTACCGCCGTATGGCAGCTTACTCAGGATGTGTCCGCCATTGCCGAGGTAGTAAAGTCGTTCACTGGCTTGCCATTCCACACAGAGCTGGTGTACGAAAAAGGCGGAGTGAAGTATTTTAACGATAGTTTCTCAACAGCACCGGCAGCAGCCGTCGCCGCAACCAGGGCGGTTCCAGGCGCTAAAATCGTCATATATGGTGGCTACAATAAGGGGGCAGACTTGATGCCAATTGCCGAGGTTGCCAAAACAGAATCCGTTAAAAAGGTACTACTTATTGGTCAAACTGCGCCGATAATCGCCAAGCACATGCAATCAGTTGGTTTTAGCAGTTACGAGATCATGACTGGTGATTTTGCAGCTACAGTTGCTCGGGCCGCTGAACTGGCTAAGCCGGGCGATAGCGTGGTTTTAAGCCCAGGTTGTGCAAGTTTTGACATGTTCAAGAACTATAAAGACCGAGGTGAAGCATTTAATCGACTGGTTAACGGCTTGTAATGAAACAATTCATTTTTGATAGCTACAGTTTTGATGCCAAAACTTCAACAGCAGAGTTTAACTATCGTTTTGACAATGAGCTCCATTTTTCCGAGAAAACTATCTTTCCCACGAGTGCTGAAAGTTTTGATGCCGAACTGCTTGATGCAGCGTTGCGTCACGCGTTTTTAATTCTTGGCATAACCTACTTTAGGTCCTACCCAGACGTTGAAATTGTTATTCAGCCATTCGAACTCAGTCAAAAACAAGCAGACTATTTTAATAGCATCTACCGAAATGGACTTGGGGAATTCTGGTTTGTGAACAATTTATCGCCTGATGTATTCAAAGGCTTCTCGGCAGGGAGCAGCGACCCAGATGCACCAAGGCCATATGGTGGAGATGGTATCTTACTACTCTCGACAGGAGGGAAGGACTCGCTGCTTTCGAGCTTGTTGCTTCAGAAAGCTAAGAAGTCCTTTACACCTATATTCTTATCCAGAGATAACTACTACCCATTAATGCTGGACAAAATCACCGGCCAACCTCCGTTGTTGCTGGATCGTCGTATCGACTGGGCCCAGCGTCGTGAAATTGCTGCTGGTGGCGGCTTGATTGGGCATGTGCCGTTTTCTGCCATGATTGCTTCGTTGTTCCTCATTGCTGCAGTCTTGAATAATAAGAACATCGTTGTTGCCTCTAACGAATCATCGGCCAACGAGGGAAATGCGAAAATTGGGGACTTTGTTGCTAACCACGCATGGTCAAAATCGTACGAGTACGAATTAATGCTCCAAGACTATATTCATGCATTCATGAGTCCAGATTTGCAGTATGTATCCTTGCTGCGAGCCTATACTGATCTGTACATCTCGGAGCAATTTGTAGCACTAGGCTGGGAGAAGTACGGTCATTTATTTGCATCATGCAATCGAGCTAACTATAAACAAGGCGCTCAAACACAAGAGCTAAAGTGGTGTGCAGAGTGTGATAAGTGCGCGAACAGCTGGTTGACGCTCGCCCCGTTCCTTCCACCAAGCGAGTTAATACATTTGTTTGGCCGAAACCTTATTAAAGATCCTGCAATGAAGCAAAACTTCTTAGACCTACTTGGCTTAGGTGAGCATAAGCCATTTGAATGTGTTGGCACCGAAGAGGAACTTAGGGTTGCCTACCATATGGCAAGTGGTAAATACACCGAGTATGTTTTTGATGGCGTAGATGTACCTCGGGCCGACGACTATGACTATAAGCATCTTGATGAGCAGCAGCCACTCGCGGTGGAGCTATTGAAATAAGAGATAACCACCTATAATGACGTCATGACTGACGCAACAGCAAAAACCATTACAACCTTAGTAGGTGAGGTTGCTGATGCTATGCACAAACTCAGAATTGAAGACAAAGCCGCCGAACTAGCCAGCGCGCAAGCCTCAATGACTGCGGCAGATTTCTGGGACAATGCTGAAGTTGCACAGGCAATAACAAGAAGGGCTTCAAAGCTTGAGCGAGCTATCACTCCTTGGCAGGACTTGCTCGCAGAACTCACCGATCTCCATGAGCTAGCCAGACTTAAAGACTCAGGCATGGAGCAAGAGCTAAACGAAAACCTAGCCAGACTGCAAAAAACATACGCCGACTTAAAGCAGCAACTACTGTTTAGTGGAAAATATGACGATCACGATGCCATTCTGAGCATTCATGCTGGCGCAGGTGGCACTGATGCGCAGGATTGGGCCGGCATGTTGCATCGTATGTATGTTCGCTGGGCAGAGGCTAATGAGCTTGAGGTTACAACAATTGATGAGTCAGCAGGTGAGGAGGCAGGGCTCAAAAGCGTTACCGTAACCATCAGTGGAGATAATGCCTATGGTCGATTGAGAGGTGAGCATGGTGTGCACCGTTTAGTGAGGCTTAGCCCCTTTAACTCGGATAACTTACGTCAAACTTCTTTCGCCAAAGTTGAAGTCCTGCCACAGATAGATGAACCTGAAGAGCTGGTAGTTGATGAAAAAGAACTGAAGATAGATGTCTACCGGGCCGGTGGGCACGGTGGGCAGTCAGTTAATACCACCGACTCCGCAGTGCGCATAACCCATATTCCAACCGGGATTGTCGTGAGCATTCAGAACGAACGCTCACAATTGCAGAATAAAGAGACAGCTTTGAAGGTGCTTCGATCAAAGCTTGCGCAACAGGCAATTGAGCAACACCAGGAACAAGTGAGCGAGTTAAAGGGGCCTAACGAATCGGCCGAGTGGGGTAGGCAGATTCGATCGTATGTATTGCACCCATACAAGCAAGTCAAAGACCTTCGCACCCGTTATGAATCGAGTGATCCCGATAAAGTACTCGATGGCAATCTCAATGACTTTATTAATGCATACCTTGAGTATAATCTCGGTCAATAGACGGTAGCGATCTCTTTTGTCTGATTCGCTTATGGTAAACTAGGGTAGCATATGATTTTGCTGGACCGCGTTACTAAAGTATATGGTGATAAGACAACTGCCCTAAACAGGATCTCTCTCCACGTTGAACCGAAAGAGTTTGTCGTGGTTGTGGGGGTAAGTGGTGCCGGTAAAAGCACTCTGATGAAGTTGTTGACTCGTGAAGAGAAGCCGACTAGTGGCAAGATAGTTATAGGCGGTATTGATTACGACCGGCTCAAAGATCGTGATATCCCGTTACTCCGCCGCAAGATAGGGGTGGTTTTCCAGGATTTTAAGCTACTTTCCAACAAGACTGTATTCGAAAATGTAGCCTTCGCATTAGAAATTGTTGGCATGGGTAACCGCGAGATCCGTCGAACGGTTCCGAAGGTATTATCGATTGTTGGTTTGACCGGCAAGGAAAATAACTACCCCAAGGAATTATCAGGTGGGGAGCGTCAGCGGGTGGCTATCGCGCGGGCCATTGTGCGTCAGCCAAAGATTCTGATAGCGGATGAGCCAACCGGCAACCTGGACCCAAAGCATGCTTGGGATGTTATTAACGTATTACTAAAGATCAACAAATATGGCACCACGGTACTTCTAACGACTCACAATAAAGAAATCGTTGACGCCCTTAAGCGGCGGGTTGTAACCATTAAGGGTGGGCAAGTGGCGAGCGATGAGGCAGAAGGAGCCTACACGCTCAAATGAAGTTTAAGAGCTCGCTCGTAACACTGCGTCGTCTCAGCATAGCTGGGATTAAGAACGTTGGGAGAAACGCTTGGTTGAGTGTAGCCGCAACTATTGTTATGTACGTTGCATTGGTTGTGATCTTGGCGGGCGCAGCATTAAACCTGATTATGCGGGACACTATCAATCAATATTCTGAGCAGTTTACTGTTGCTGTATATCTTCGAGATGATGCGCCAGTTAAGCGGGTTGAATCCCTTAAACAAGAGCTTGAAAAGCAGTCTTTTGTTCGAAAAGTAAACTTTATCTCCAAACAAGATGCTCTCAACCGCTTCCAGAAACGGTTCGAGGAAAACCCAGAAATTCTTGAGGGTTTCAATGTGGCGGGCGGTAACTCACTGCCAGCAAGCTTTGAAGTCGTGCTAAACGATTTGCAGCGCAGCAAGGATGTTGAGCCTGTGGCAACCGGGAGCAACTACAATAAGGATACGGTCAGTACTGTTAGTGTGGGTAAGACTAGCAAGAACAAGAAGGATGCTGAACGTACTGTTGAGTGGGTGGCAAACGCCAAGCAAACTCTTGCTAAGGTGAGTATTGCTGCATCAATTGTATTTGCAGGCATTTCGGTATTGATTATCTTTAACACCATCAGAATGGCCATTTTTACGAGAGCAGAAGAGATCCGTATTATGAAGTTAATCGGAGCAACACCAGGCTATATTCGTGGGCCATTTTTGGTTGAGGCGTCTTTTTACGGTTTGCTGGCTGCCACGTTAGCGTATGGCACAGTCACGGCAGGTTTGGTGGCTTTATCTCGTAGTGGGGCTGTGCTTAACCAGCTATCAGTTACGAATACCATTGTGCTCTACAAGAGCAACTGGATAGTGATTTATCTGGCGACAGTAGCAGTTGGTGTGGTCATTGGGCTATTCTCAAGTCTGCTCGCCATGGAGAAACACCTCAAACTAAAGAAGTGGTAGATTTACAGGGGTTGACAGGAGGGCGCATAACCATTAGAATAATAAAAGCTATGTCCACCACGACAAAAGCAAACATTACCCGTTATGTAAGGGTTGCCTTGGCAACTCTGTTTGTCGTATTGACGATGGCGCCCATTGGCCATGCTCAAACTACTGCCGAGCTAAACCAAAAGGCGGCTGAGTTGCAGCGACAAATTGAAGAAGGTAATAAGATTGCCGCCGATCTCAAGGCCCAAGCAGATACACTCGAGAACAAGCTAGCGGAGCTTAACAAGCAAATCGCAGATGTTAGTGCTCAGATCACCGACACAACAACCAAAATAGACGCGCTCACAGTAAAGTTAGATGAAACAACAAAGGAGCTAGAGCGCCAGAAGAGTCTATTGCGGGCAAGTATGCGCGAGCTATACGTGAGCGGGGATGTATCGACCATCGAGATGCTGGCAAACAGCAATAATTTCTCTGAGTTTATTGACGAACAGAAGTATTTAGAGCAACTAAAGACAGGCATCCAAGACTCAACCAAGCGCGTGATCGTCCTCAAGAATGAGATCGAGAGCCAAAAGAAGCAACAAGAACAACTCAAGGAGCAGCAGCAAGCTCAGCAAGAACAGCTAACGGGCGCCAAGAATGAACAAGCCACGCTACTTGATCAGACTCGTGGCGATGAGGCGCGGTACCAAGACTTAGTTAAAGATCTGCGTAAGCAACAGGCTGACGTGAATGCCCAGCTCGCGGCGCGTTTGAGTGTTAATAGTCTGACCGCAGGTGTGCCGTGTGGAGGCGGGTATCCGGCCATATGGTGTAACGCTGAGCAGGACTCCCTGGTTGATATGTGGGGTATGTATAACCGCGAATGCGTGTCGTACACGGCTTTCCGTGTCTGGGCTAGTGGCCGCAACATGCCGTACTGGGGCGGGCATGGAAATGCTAACCAGTGGCCTGGTAACGCGCGAGCGGTAGGTATCCCTGTTGATAACTCGCCGCGGGTCGGTGACGTAGCGGTTTCGATGGCAGGTTATTACGGTCACACGATGTATGTCGAGGCGGTATACGACAATGGTACGATTCTTGTCTCACAGTACAACTTCGATTACAACGGAACGTACAGTACCATGGTCATTCGCACAGGCAGCCTACAGTTTATTCATTTCCCGTAACTTTGGCATAAAGGTGGTTTTGGTTCTAGCTGCGTGCTAGAATCTATCGGTATAAGCAGTGAGGGAAGCGAGATTTCGTGAAGTCTGTAGATAGTAAACTACGTCGGTCGGGTATTATGGCGATTAGTTTACTCCTCGTTTTTTTACTAGGCACTAAGGCTCAGCACATCAGCATAAGTGATGTTGGTGTTGTGGGTAATAATAAAAACCTGCCACGAGATCTCGACTTACGGGAGATCGAAGAGGTATACGACACACTCAAAGACGATTTTGACGGTTCACTCGATGCTAAAAAACTTGTTGAAGGTGTAAAAGCAGGTCTCGTTGATGCCGCGGGCGATCCGTACACTAATTACCTGAGTGCCAACGAAGCTACTCTGTTGAAAACATCTCTGGCTGGTGAGTTCAGTGGTATCGGCGCTGTACTCGGCAAGGTGGACGATAGACCGATTATAATGTCACCAATCGCTGATTACCCAGCTGCAAAGGCTGGTTTGAAGGCCAGGGACGTAATTCTAAAGATAAATGGTGCCGATACGGCAGGCATGTCGCTCGATGAGGCGGTGTTAAAAATTCGTGGCGACGAAGGTAGCGTGGTGACCTTGGAGTTGGCGAGAGGGGATGAGAGGTTCACTAAACAAATTACGCGCCAGACCATCAAAACCCCAAGTGTGAGTCACGAAATAATTGAAGATGGCACTATTGGTTACTTGCGACTGACGCAATTTGGTGAAGACACAGACCAGTTAGCGGACGACGCAGCTCAAGAATTCACCTCAAAAGGAGTTAAGGGTATTATTTTGGATCTGCGTGATAACGGCGGCGGGCTATTGCCAAGTTCCACGCACATTGCAGGCATGTGGTTATCTAACCAGGTTGTTGTTCGTGAAAAACGCGATGGAAAGGTGCGTGATGAGCTGAGGGGTGATGGGCTGGCTGTATTCAAGGGTAAGCCAACCGTAGTCCTGATAAATGGCGGTACGGCAAGTGCTAGTGAAATCGTAGCCGGGGCTTTGAAGGATTATGATGCGGCTACGCTGGTAGGGGAGAAGACCTTTGGTAAGGGCAGTGTGCAATTACCGACACCTCTATCAGGAGGTGGCACCATAAAAGTCACTATTGCCCATTGGTTTACACCAAAAGACCGCTCGGCCGACAAAGTTGGCTTCAAGCCAGATATCGAGGTTCAGCCTGGAGATGGTTCGAGCGATCAACAAAAAGCCAAGGCAATAGAAGTGTTGAAGAGTAAAATTAAGTAAAGGAATCGTGATGTCAAAACAACCAACGAAATATATCTTTGTTACTGGGGGTGTTTTGAGTGGCTTAGGCAAGGGGATTACCGCGGCAAGTATTGGTAACATACTCAAGAGCAGGGGCTTGCGCGTCAACATTCAAAAGTGCGACCCCTACCTCAACGTTGACGCCGGGACCCTTAATCCAGCGGAGCATGGTGAGTGTTTTGTCACCAAAGATGGCGCCGAGACAGACCTTGACCTGGGCCACTATGAGCGTTTCCTAGATATTGAATTGTCACGTGATAGCTCGCTAATGAGCGGACGAGTGCTGCTGGGCTTGATCAAGGCTGAGCGTGCTGGCAAGTTCTTAGGTAAGACGGTTCAGGTGATCCCGCACCTCACGGACGCTATCAAGGAGAAGATTATAGAAACTGGCCGTGGTTTCGACGTTCATATTGTTGAGATTGGAGGCACAGTAGGTGATTATGAGAGCCCTGCATTTATTGAAGCCATTCGCGAGCTAGGTTTTAGGGTGGGGTATGAAAACTCGCTGTATGTACATGTCGTGTACGTCCCTTATTTGGGTACGAGCAAAGAGTTTAAGACCAAGCCTGCACAGAACGCTGTGAGAGACCTGCGATCAGTGGGTATTCAACCCGATATTCTAGCGGTGCGAACCGAGGCGCCTGCCCCAGAAACAATCATTCCAAAACTCGCTGCGTTTACTGGAGTTTCAACGGCGGGTATAGCCCTGTTGCCAAATGCGAAGACGGTGTATCAAGTGCCACTAACCCTCGAGGCGACTGGCATCGGTAACTTCATCACTGATCGTTTAAAATTAAAATCCAAGCGACCCAATCAGAAGGCGTGGTCCAAGATGGTTGAACGGGCTAGTGATGATCATGGTCGAGTGGCAAAAGTAGCTATGGTTGCAAAGTACCTGGATAACGAAGATACCTACATGTCTGTAGTCGAGGCGCTTAAGGCTGCGGGTTGGGCGCATGGAGCCCACGTCGACCTGTCTTGGGTGGATGCCGAAGCTATCGAGGAGATGACGCCCGGGGCAGTTACGAAAGAGCTGAGCAAGTATGATGGCATTGTAGTCCCTGGTGGCTTTGGCGTGCGGGGATTTGAGGGTAAGGTTAAGGCAGCTCAGTCCGCAATGGCAAGCAAAAAACCATATCTTGGTCTGTGTCTTGGCTTACACGCTGCCGTTGTTGGCCTGGCTCGTAAAAGTGGGCTGGACAGCGCTAACTCAACTGAATTCGATCCTGAGAGCCCAGACCAGGTAATTAGCCTGATGGAGGGGCAGGTGGGCAAAGAGAATACCGGGGGTAGTATGCGACTTGGTGACTATGAGTGCGTACTAACGCCGAAAAGTTTGTCGGCCAGGTTGTACAAAGACAAAAAGATCGTTGAGCGACACCGTCACCGCTATGAGGTGAATAATAACTATAGACAGATTTTGCAAGAAAACGGGTTAGTTTTGTCTGGGCTTTCACCTGATGGTAGTTTGGTAGAAATGATCGAGATGGCTGATCATCCGTTCTTTGTAGCTACTCAGGCTCACCCTGAGTTTAAGTCTCGCCCCAACCGACCACATCCATTATTTGATGGCTTTATCCAAGCTGCCTTGCAACGAAAAGCATAACCGGGCATAATGGATTCATTATGACAAAAGATGAAACCACAAACACCGCTGGCAAGAAGATCCTCCTGGTTGAGGATGATGACGGCTTAGCAAATGTATATAAAATGCGCCTTGAGAGTGAGGGCTTCGACGTTAATCGAGTCGCCAACGGCGAGAATGCACTTTCTACCGCTGTTAGCTACAAGCCAGACCTAATTCTGCTTGATGTAATGATGCCCAAGATTAGCGGCTTCGAGGTACTGGATATCCTCCGAAATACCGCCGAGACCAAGGATATCAAGATTATTATGCTAACAGCATTGTCTCAAGACAAAGATAAAGAGAAGGCGGAAAGCCTTGGTGCTGACGACTTCTTAGTAAAAAGCCAAGTTGTAATTGCTGACGTCATTGAGCGTGTAAAGCATCATTTAGCAAAGTAGAACGAGCAACATGAATATCAGACTTGCCCATACTGGTGAAGATGGTGAGCAACATGATGATAGCGTAACAGAGTTACAGCAGGCTGCACTGCAAACTAAAACTATTGATACGACAGTTCCTGGTCCTGCAGAGGTAGCGGACAAGCCCAACTACGTGTTATTTGCTTCAATTGCCGTTTTGGCCCTGGCAGTCATCGCGGTGGTGGTTATTGCCGTTCTCAAAAAGAAGGCAGCTGCAAAGCAGTCAGCCCCCAAGGACCCAGAACCAGTGACGGTGAAACCGACTGGCGAGCCGCCGGTTAATCAATAAGTCTACATCTGTTATAAAGTTGACACTAGCACAATATTGTGCTAGTGTTTATGTGTTAGCAAAAAACAAACATGAATCACGAACTCCAAAATCCCAACCAAGAAGTTGCCGCAGAAGACGTAGAGCGGCTCATTCAGAATGATGAGATGCTGATTGGGTATATGACCGGACTAGCGGCAAAACAGGCTATTGAGACAGGTATGGCCTATGGCCGGCCAAACCCAGACATATCTGACCTGCAAAATGGCAATAGCCAACGAGACGTTATTTTGTTTCCTACGTTACTTGGCGACCATCACTTATCTGAAGGTGAGCGGGCTGCCCGCCTGGCGGCTCAGAGACTTCACCCTGATGAAGACTATGCAAATATTCAGTCAATAAGCCTTGCTAGTCACGAACAGCCAGTCGCGGATGCCTCAGATGACGTCAAGCTAGGATTCTTGCTTGGGTATCTGGCAAAGGGCCCAACATTTACAAGCCAAGAACGGGTTGCGTATGTAGAGGCAATGCAGAAGGGGGAGCCACGGCCAACCGGTACTCCTTTTGAGGACATGCGGTCATTTGCCATTAAAGCCTTGCAAGGCGAGCCACTTATGAAAGATAAATTCGGCAAGCCCCTGCATGGTGACCTATTTTTCCCTAAGCATTTTGGTCTGCGAGAAGTGGTTAGCGACTTAGCTGCAAGTACTGACGAACAAAAAGCAAAGTATGTACGCACTTTAACGGGAGAGCCAGAGCCCGTAAGCGAAGCGGAGATCGTCACCAGGCCGCGCGAGGAAGTTGCACGTATAGCTGAAGCGGTCGCTGGAACGGCGATGAAGTCAGTTGTTGCAGAGACGCCTGCCGCTCCAAACTTCCGGGGTCTGTTTAGTGGCAGTGATCCGGCAGCCGAAGCTGCTGAGGCAGAACGAGCGGCTGCAGCTGTTAGGGAACGAGAAGCAGCTGCTGCCGAAGCCGCTGCGCGTAAGGAAGCAGTGGCCAATATGGACGTGTCAGCCATATTTAGCACCCCGGATAGTTTACGAGCAACTCTCGAAAATCCAGACACTGAGCCGGAGCTGAAGTACAACATTCATAGCCTAGTTCGTGCTTGGGAGAACTTGCGAGCCAGCCAGGCTACAAGTGAACTCATGGCTGACACCATTATTGCCAACAGGGGAGAGTTTGACCAAGACCGTGTGGTCCAAAAACTAGATGGTGTTAAAGAGTTAGCAGCGGATACCCAGCGTTTAATGACCGATGTCGGCAATCTTGATAGTGTAGTAAAGGGCCCTGAAAGTAGTAGAAGGGATCAACTACGAAGCTTTGCCCATCAGAAGGGTGTTACCGCCGAGCGATCGCAGGCATTGGCTGATCATGTAGAAGAAGTTGACCCGGCAGTGTTGACGCATCAACTAGCCAAGCAACTTGGCTTTAGCACTGACCATGTTGATGAACGGGTTGAGAGAATGAAGAGTAAGGGTGTTGATAAGCTTTCTGATTCTGATCTGTTTGACTTCATTGAAGATATGAAAGAGTTTCAAACACTTAGTAGGGGTAGCGATATCGTCGACGCTACTAACGAATTACGAGGTCTTCTACCTCAGGGGTGGATGAAGGACCGTGACTTTTTAACTGAGGTCGCAACTATTGCTGGTGAGGGCCCCGATAAGCTAGGCAAAGAACTTGCAGACAAGATGAGGACCATAAAAGGCGCTTACGCCCAGGCTATTCGTGTAGTTGAAGCGATGAACCATCGTGATCTTGTAAAACAGGACTACATAGACCTCGATGGTAGCACCCCAGTAATATACACAAGCTTACAAGACATTCAGAGTAGAGTAGCTACGTCGCAACGATTGCTCGAGATGGTTCGAGGATAACTTAAATTACGCTAACTTCGGTGCGAGGGACGGTCTTGCCAGTAAAGCGGCGAATTTTGGTTTGACGGTAGGAGACGATCCCGTCTTTTGTGGCGTAGATAGTAAAGTCGCGACCATAAGCTGTGCCAGGGCCGGCTAGCTTGGTGCGACCAACTTGACGAACGATAACACCGCCGGTGCGAACTTTTTCACCACCAAATAGCTTAACCCCTAGGCGCTGGCCAGGGCTGTCGTGTACGTTTTTAGCTGATCCACCAGCTTTGACATGTGACATAAGTAAACCTTACTTTCTTATCAGTACTACTAGTTCACGACCAACGAATTGGTCCTCTCGGCAGTAAATCAGGTCTTGATTACTTGCGTGAACAAACTTCAAGCGAGTATACCCGAGTTTCTCGAGGTCGTCAAGGCAGGGAAGGTGAATAAAACCGCTTTTCTTGCGCCAAGCGGGCACAGCTAGACAGAGGCGGAAGCCCTCCGGGGTTTGGCTGGCGATATTTTCGAGGGTTTTTCGGTGTAAATTGTCTACCTGGGGCAGGATAGTTGAGAGTTCTGTTTGTGTGGCTAAGTGATCAAACGGTTTACCTAGGTATGTCTCGGCCGCAATGAAATCGAAAGGGTCTTTCCAGGCGTGATTAGTCGCATCACCTCTTTCTACAAGAGATCGCGCTACTTCAGTGTGGCGCTCTCGCAACCACACAAGGTTCCTTTGGGAATAATCAACCATACGAGCCTCTACATCACTACCTACGACTGAGAATCCTGCCAACAGGGCCTCTTGTAGGAGTACACCAGTACCGCAAAACGGATCAAGGACTGTACCAGATGTCTTGTCGCCAGTAGCGAGGTTAATAATAACTTGAGCTAGTTTTGGCGGGAGCATGCCCACGGCTGCATCACGGTGGGGTCGTGCCTGATCGCGTTTAGTATAGGCGGTAATATCTTGCACGCCCGTCGTTTGAGCCAGAATGGTGCGCTTACCGTCACGGATGAAGACAAGCTCCAGGCCAGTTGGACCGGTTAACTGATTATGTAAAACCTGCGCGCTATTAAGGTCGTTGGTTTTATTTGGCACAACTCGAGCCGAGCGACCCGTCTTGGTGATGATTTTCTTTAACCCTAAGCCAGACTTGTTGATGTCATTGGGTTTGACAGTGATGCCATAGGCGCTAATTCCTAAACGAATCTTGCCTTCGGGTATGTAGACAAGATGATCCGGCAGCGTCTTGCGAATATAATCCATCAAGGCTGGCCATTGAGTTGTCTCAAGATATGTTAAAAGCTTAGTCGTTTTTATAACACCACCAAGACGATCGATATTGACATGGCCAGGTTCAACTTTTAGTTCAACAATGTCATCAGATATATATCGTATGGCCTCTGATCCAAAGATGGCTTCCAGTTCGGCGCGGCCAATGGCGGGCTGGCGTCCTAACAGGCATATGGTAGTTTGCATGGGCTGATTATAGCCTGTATAAGGGGTTTCAGGCTATAATAGACAACTGAACGCCTATGAAAGCCAAGACATTCTTTAGCCTACTGGCCGCTGTCGCCCTTGCTGTCGTCATCTATGTGGCGCGTGCGGATATTATTGCAGCATGGGGTAAATTGCCAGAAGCTAACCCGTGGCTACTGTTTTTGTTAGTGCCGACACAACTACTTGGCTATCACGCTACAGCTAAGATGTATGAGCGTTACTTTGGTGCCTATGGTGACGATATTGCCTACAAGCCGCTCTATAGCTTGGCGATGGAGTTAAACTTCGTAAATCATGTTTTTCCAAGCGGGGGGATTTCAGGCGCTTCGTACATTTCGTATCGATTGAAAAAATGGGGAGTTAGTACGGCGAAAGCAACGCTTGCAGTAATCGCTCGATTCGGCATGCTGTTTGCGTCATTCCAGGTTCTACTCTTGTTGGGTATCCTGGGGTTAATTATTAAAGGCAGCGCGTATAAGGCAACAATACTCATCACACTAGGCCTCGGGGCGCTGTTTTTGTTTGGAGGCATGGGCGCACTGTACATCATAAGCTCTCGCAAGCGTAGTACTGCTTTGGCAAATGCAGCCATTCGGTCGATCAATTGGCTAGTAAGGGTCTTCCATATCAAACGCGATCGATTGATTGACGAAGACCGTGTCCAGCATACGATGACCGAGCTGAATAAAGACTATATTGCCATCATGCTCGAGAGGCACAAGCTTATCAAGCCGACGGCGTGGGGTCTGCTCGTTAACTTCACGGAGGTAGTATCGATTTACTGGGTTTACTTGGCATTTGGCCAGAATGTCAATCTCGGCGCGGTCATTATTGCCTATGGCGTTGCGAACGTGGCTGGAGCTATAGCGGCGCTACCAGGAGGCATTGGTGTGTACGAAAGCATTATGACTATTGTGATGGTGTCAGCGGGCGTACCGGCAGCCGTCAGTTTGTCGGTAACTGTTGTATATCGAGTTATTAACATGGCAGTATTCATCCCAATCGGCTATGCGCTGTATCACCGGGCGCTCAAGGCACCAAGCCATGAGTGATCTTGTGTATGGTGTCTCGGACTTTTTAGCGGTTTTAAACCAAACGCTTGAGGTAGCTTACCCGTATATCACCATTGAGGGTGAATTGGCAGATGTTCGTATTAGTAAGCAACGCTGGGCGTATTTTAAGCTCAAAGATGAAACTGGCAGCCTCAATTGCTTCGGGGCGGTCTATATGCTGCCTGGTCCCGTGGAGGACGGCATGGTGGTGCGGGTGACCGGGTCACCCAAGCATCATATGCAATACGGATTTAGCTTTAATGCACAGTCTATGGCCGTTAGCGGTGAGGGAAGTTTGCGAAAGGCCTTCGACTTACTCCAGAAAAAGTTGACGGCAGAAGGGCTGTTTGCGCCAGAACGCAAACGTGTGCTGCCGACTATCCCATCATCAGTCGGCTTGATCACATCAAAGGGTTCTGCTGCCGAAGCGGACTTTCTAAAGATCACCAACGAACGATGGGGCGGTTTGACAATTATCCGGCGAGACTCCTTAGTGCAGGGTGTTGACGCGCCGGTATCGCTCGTAACGTCAATAAAAGATTGCAACGAGCTGCCTGAGCCACCTGACGTTTTAGTAATTATTCGTGGCGGAGGGAGTCAAGACGACCTAGCGGCCTTTAACGATGAGCGAGTTGTGCGGGCGGTTGCCGGTAGCCGCGTGCCAACATTGGTCGCTATTGGTCATGAGACTGATTTGAGTCTCGCAGAGCTAGCCGCCGATCAAAGAGCTAGTACGCCAACTAACGCTGCCCAGCTGCTTGTACCGGACAGAAACTACATAATCGGACAGGCGTGGGGTGTAATAGATCAACTAGGGGGCAACCTAAGTAATGAGTTGATAGCCAACAGAGAAGCTCGTCACATTGGCTTAGTCACAATGCAGCACCGCATCACGCAGACTCTCGAGTCGCATCGTCAGCAACTTCGTGCCACCAGGGTTCTACTTGGGTCGTACGATCCTCGCCAGGTCTTACAGCGTGGTTATGCGTTAGTTCGCAAAGCAGGCAAGATTGCTCGATCCGTTAACGACGTACATACTAATGACAAAATTGCTTTGCAGTTTTACGATGGAACGGCAGAAGCGCAGATAGTGAGCAAGGAGGCGTAATGACAAAGAAACCCCAGAATTATCAAGATTTATCAGAGCAACTTGATGAGCTACTGGCTTGGTTTGACGGTGATCAAATTGATGTCGACGAGGCCATTGCCAAGTATGAGCAAGCCATACAGCTCACCAAGCAGCTCGAGGAATATCTAACGAATGCTGAAAACAAGTTAACTGACCTTAAAAATACTCTGCCACAATCATGATTCTTTTGGCGTATGGCCTGGTGTTTATTGTCCTGTGTTTTGGGCTTGTGGTTTTTTTCGGAGCTCCGTATCTACCGACGTTGGACGTGCAGGCTGAGGCGGCTCTGGACATGCTGGATTTGAAGCCTGGACAGCATGTAATTGATCTCGGTTCAGGGGACGGCACAATGCTTATTCGAGCAGCGCGACGTGGTGTGTACGCGACTGGCTACGAACTAAACCCGATACTGTACGCAATCAGTTGGCTCAGAACATATCCGTATAGAAAGTTGGTGACCGTGCATTGTCAAAATTATTGGCTCAAGCAGTGGCCGACCGCAGATGGCATCTTTGTGTTTTTGCACACAAACTTTATGCAGCGTCTCGATAAAAAACTGAATCAGTATGCCAAAAAAACGCCCATCCGGGTAGTAAGTTTCACATTCCAAATACCTGGCAAAAAGATCACTAAGCGTGATGGTGGGCTGTTCTTGTACGACTACGGACGTTAGAAGATTGCCAATTTTCTTGGGGCAGGGTACTATACATTCAAGTTATGCGTAAGCTTAATCAGACCGGCGAAGTTAATGGATTATTGATTTCCACAATTGTGTTATCAGTATTGTTTGTGGCTGTCTCGACGTTTTTAGTTATGACGTATGGTAAGTACGCTGACGCACGAGACAATGTTGATGCAAAGGTGGCAGCCGCTGTTAAGACGGCTACAGACAGTCAGAAGGCGCAACTAGATAAAGAATTCTTCGAAAAAGAAAAAGAGCCACTTACTTTCTACGAGGCAGCTGCGAAGTACGGCAGCATTAAAGTGTTGTATCCCAAAACATGGAGTGCGTACGTAGCGGAGATCGATGGACAAACACCGATAGATGGCTACTTCCATCCAAAATTTGTCCCGGCACCGCAGCTCAAGATTAAATATGCATTGCGCCTTCAGTTATTAGACCAGCAGTATGCTACGCACTTACGCACCTATAACGAGAAGCTAGTCCGTGGCACCCTCAAGGCCGAGCCTATTACTATAAACACTATCGTTGGTACTAAAATCAGCGGTAAGCTGACTGAGGATACTACAGGTATTGTGGTGGCATTACCGCTACGCGATAAAACGCTCAAAATTTGGACAGAGTCACCCGACTACTTTGGTGATTTTAACGATACAGTTCTTAAAAACCTGACCTTCACGCCATAGCCTAGCGATTGCGAGTGCTACAATAGCATGCAGTAAGGAGGGTAGCCGTGGCGGTGCCACAGGTGAGGGTGCAACAACAGTTACAGTTACTGGCAGCCGAATTTTCGGCACCTTTGCAGTACCTAAGTTCTGCTACGGAGTTTCTGCAAGCCTATGCCGATGAGCTGCCGAGTGTTGTGGTCCAGCACATTGCCGAGATGCAACTAACAAGCCGGCGACTGCTCAAGCTAACGGATTTAGTGTTGCTGCATGAGCGGGTTATGGGTGGACAAACGGAGTTGCTGACCGAACCAGTTAATGTGGCGGCATTGGCCCAGGAGTCCTTTAGTACAAGCCTGGCTCTGCATGACCAGCAAAACTTCCAGGAACCAGTTATTGTTACGAGTTATGCGTGGCCAGCTCAGTGTGATCGACGGGTTTTGCGAGCTGTGTTGGAGGCATTAAGTGACGTACTGGTTATGACCAGCCACCAACCGAGCAGGGTGGCTGCTCGGTTGGTGAGGCGGTCCGATGAGGTGCACCTTGAGCTCACCGATGATGGACCAATAGTTTCTCGCCGAGAGCTAAAGGCTCCAGCGATATTTGGTGGCCAGAGTCAGCCATTTAGTGAGTTCACCGCACACCAGGCACTCAGCGTAACCATTGTTAAGGATTTATTGCAGGCGATGCGCGGCAGTGTCAGCATGGCCCGAACTGAGGCTGGGAGACGACATACGGTGGTGCGTTTGCCTATGACACATCAATTAGGATTGCCAGTATGAAGCAGGTAGTGCTAGTCGAGCCAGATCGTCAGTTCGCTCATTTGGTGAAGTCGGCTCTACAGAAGGAAGGGTACGGAGTTGCGGTTACCCAGGGGGCTCAAGATACCATCGATTGGTTAGACCGTCCGAACGCCAGTTGTGACGCCCTCATTCTAGAACTGGCTCTTGGAGCTCACAGTGGGGTTGAGGTGCTGCATGAGCTTCGATCCCACGCTGATTGGATTGGTATACCAGTGATCGTGCACTCACGGGTACCCAGGCCATCACGAGTCGGGGATGCCGTACTGCAGCAACAATATGGTATAGCGGGCTTCATTCAAAAAGGTGGTGGCTCGTTGGGTCTGTTGCAGCGTGAACTAGCCCGTGTATTGCTATGAAGCAATTCACGACTCGGGGTATTGTACTTAAGCGTCTGAATTACCAAGAAGCAGATAGGCTTGTTACGGTACTTACGGCTGACCACGGTAAGCTAACACTAATGGCTAAAGGCGTCCGAAAGATAAAGAGCAAATTAGCTGGTGGCATAGAATTATTGACCGTCAATGAGATGGTGATCATAGAGGGCAAGGGTGATATATATACGTTGCGTAGTGCCAGAATGCAGCGCAACTTTGCACACCTCAGCAGCGATTACGGTCGGATGCAGCTTGGCTTCCAACTACTCAAGCTCGTGCAGCACATCACTGAGTCGCAGCTTGAGCCAGCGTATTTTGAAATGGTTGAGTTAACCTTGGCTAACCTTGATGATCCCACGGTTCAGCCGATAGTCACGCAGTTATGGTACTTATTGAACTTCTTGCGACTTCAGGGCAGGCAGCCGAATTTTACGAGTGATGTTGAAGGCGGAAAACTGATGCCTAACGAAACATACAGCTATCTGCCGGACGAAGGTAGTTTGCGTAAAGGGGGGCTTTTGGGGGCTGATCACATTAAGTTAGCGAGGCTATGCCTGCAGTTGCTGCCGAAGCAACTTATGCAGATAAAGAATGTTGATCTGCTTGCGCTTGACTGGCTTAAGCAACTGAGGATGTTTGACCCCGTTTGATAAAATAAGCCGGATGAGCTGGAGCGTGCTTCAAAGGTTATGACAAAGCCGATTGCCGAGATGAGCCGAGCAGAACTTGAGCATGATTTGGCATATGAGCACCGCTTGATCCGGGTTGGAAAACGACTCGCCGTCTATGGTCTCTTGCTGGTCGGCGTTGGGGCTACGTTGGATCTAGCCTCAGACACAGTCGGGTCGCTGACTGATGATCCAGGTGAGGCTGCCGAAATTGTGGATGGCATAGGGCTAGCGCTGATCGCAATGGGTGCCAGCGCCCAGCTACCGGCAGCAGTATTCTATTTTGGGTCACGACCTCGCATTGAGCGGCTTGAACAACAACGTGCTGCTGCGCCAGAAGACACATCCCAAGATTAGCCGCCTGAAACCTCTGCTATAATTGCATGATATGAGTAGCGTGCAATTAGAAGATATCGTTAGCCTAGCGAAACGCCGGGGTTTTATTTACCAGGGCTCCGAGATATATGGCGGTTTGGCGGGTACTTGGGACTACGGCCCGCTCGGTGTCCAACTTAAACGCAATATTGTCGATGCATGGTGGAACTGCTTTGTGGAATCACGTGATGATGTGTATGGCATTGATGCAGCGATTTTAATGAATCAAAAAGTCTGGCAGGCAAGCGGTCATGTGGATGGATTTAACGACCCGCTCGTTGAAGATGTAAAGACGAAAAAACGGTACCGTGCTGACAACTTACTAGAGGAGTTGGGTGTTGAGGGCGTGGCTGCTATGTCGGTTGAGCAAATGGACGCAGTCATTACAGAAAAGGGTATTACCAGTCCTGACGGCAATCCGCTTAGCAAGATTCGACAGTTCAACATGATGTTCAAGACTGCTGTTGGCGCGACAGAAGATGAAAATAGCATTAGCTATCTGCGCCCCGAAACTGCTCAGGGTATGTTTGTGAACTTCAAGCGTCTGTTGGAGT
>CAZTXC010000003.1:0-28489 GCA_964617855.1 uncultured Candidatus Saccharibacteria bacterium
GCCGACCCTGCGCCCGACAAGCCCAACCCGCACACCCACCACGGCGGATCCCCCGACCGGTCGGCGATCACGCCGAACAACAGCAGCGCCCGCGTGGTGAGGCTGGTAGAGATGGTGACCGGGAACGGATGCACCGAGCCCGCAATTTCGGTGCCAACTACTTTGCCGCTACCAGGAACAAATGGAAGGAAGTCATGGTCAGGCACCCACTCTTTAATATGCTCACTCCCGAGCACTGTTTCGACCCGGTATCCTTTTTGGTCAAACCAACTGCGATCAGACTGGTCGCAGCTAAAACCAGCCACAACAGCACCAATGCGGTGCCCTTGCTTTTCGAACTCACTAATTAGGTACTTTATTGTGCCACCGGTAAAAATACCGTCTTCGACAATCACGACATCTCGCCCAACAAGACTGCGACGCATATCTTGAATCTGCTGCGAGACTGGCTTGGCACCCGGACGAGGACCGTAACCGATAAACGCGCCTTCTTCATCGATGATTCGATTCACATCGACACTAAGCCCGCCTGATGGCACGGTAATCTCTGGGCAACTACTTACCGCTACTGGATGTCTAAAATCTTTTAGGATGCCCTGGGTTGCACCAATGATGTTGCCCGCCATGTCCTGCACATACTGGGGTTCGATTCGCGTATTCGGCAAAGCACCACGAATTGTGTCGATAAGCTCGGTTTGTATGTCTGTCACGAGAGTTGAGTGAGCCCCTGGTACTGGCAACCCAAGTCGAGCTAATGAGTCCAGTTTTTCACCTAGATCCATTGTCAGGTAATAGGTCCCCCCTTCGAGTGATTCGTCTTTTGGTTTTTCGAGAACTTGCGAATGTTCCATGCGTGACTCCTTTAATTACTACCCAAATTAAAAAACAGCGCCATGCGCTGCCAACACCTGAGAGCTCGAAAGAGCATCAACGATTGACTCGTCTCGAGATTTCTGCCCGCGAACCCTGAAGCAGAAAATAACAACTCAATACCTCCCTCTTAGGTTATGCGATCGACTATATAACTACGCCGCCAAGTCGTCAAGAAAATTGTCAAAATGTATTTATGGCTCGCTTGCACCGCTGGCGACAACGTCGTACCATAAGCGTATGGCTACAAAAATCGCAATCGTTGAAGATGACTTAGCAATCGCCCAAATGTATCGGATGAAGTTCGAGACAGAAGGCTATGATGTGCAAACTGCCGAGAACGGCGCACTTGGATACAAACTAATTGAAGAGATGGTTCCTGATGTTGTTTTGCTCGACTTAATGATGCCGGAGATGAATGGTGATGAAGTGCTTGAAAAGGTTCGGGCAACACCCTGGGGCAAAAACATCCGAGTAATTATCCTAACGAACTTAAGCGCACAAGAAGCACCAGCAAAACTCAAAGACCTTGGCGTTAAGAAGTACATCGTTAAAGCCGAAATGACCCCCAAGCAAGTTGCAGAGGCCGTCAAAGCCGAACTCGCTAGCTAATGCTCAAGCAGATTCGGCCAAAATCTCCGAAAGATGACTCGACAGCACTACCTGAGCATCGCGCAGAAACTTTGTGACTTTCTTTTGATGGTCTGGCACCGCAAGGTTAGCGGCTACCACCGGTATATTGGTGTACGGCACAGATGAGAAATGACGCTGAATATCTTCAACGAGAATAGATCTTCCAGCCACCTTCCCCAAAAAACGCAGAAAGGTTCTGTTAAAACGAAGCAGGTCATAGGCGGACGCAATACGCACCTCGGCGTCGACCATGCTACCAGGTTTAGAGAATGGAAATAGATACGGGTACGTGACTGCTTGCTCGCCCGCCCGTCCAGCCTTGCCGCCAAATACGGTAAAATCCCTCGAGACCGGTACTGCCATTCCTTTGGTGATCCCAGGGCGGGGTAGACTCGGCGTCGCCTTCACTAAATACTCCGTCTGTATTCCGGTCGCGTGTTCAACTTTTTCAATACCGCTCCAAAGCCCGCCAGTTGAGGCTAGCCCAACGAGTAAGCGCACAGAGAGATCATCGCCATCTTTTATCTGTTCAACGAGCGCTGGGACCGTACTACCAAAAGCCAGCACATCATCAACTAGCAACAACTCATCGTACTTGCCCGAATTTCGCCACTCTCTCAATTGAGTAATTTGGTCTGCTATTGGCGCCGCACCAGGCCGAGCCACAAGCTGATCGTCTGCATTGCGGCTAACCGATAAACGAAAGCACTCAGGAGCATCGAGATTCTTGCCTATATACCTATCAAGCAACACAACGCCGCGGGAGCCATCGCCATCCGAAATTTCTTTCATTATGCGTGCCTCCAGGCGATCACTCATCTCTGTGGCATCAATATGATAAAACGTAGAGCCCTCGGGTGCCGAGTTTGTTTGAATTCGCCATAATGCATCTTCAAATGGCTCAACATCAGTACGGGCCACATCGGGCGCAAACACCTCAGCAATTTGGTATAAATCCCCAATCCCTATGTACGGGTACGGAGTTGCGATGTCTACACTGGGCCCATCGAAGCGAACCCGCCTAACATGTTCGCTCATAACTATACGCTATCTGCAGTAACTGTTTCGGGCTGAGGACGACCGACTGCAAAAAGTCCATACTCTTGATAAAACGGGTGATCCGCTTCTATGACATTAGGTAACGGCTCCTCAATTAACCACGTAATTGGCACGCCTAACTCTCGCTCAGTTTCAACTCTGCCTCGACGCCAAATCGCCGACACAGCCACCACGTGTTCTCTTAACTCCGGCAGCTGCAGCATACCATCCAGTGATGTCATCTCGCTGGTCACATCTTCGAGGGCGACAATTGGCCCAGCCGTCGCAGCTAAATGTTTGTCACGTTCGTCGGCATAGCGGAATGTCTTCCTGCCTGGCGTGGTGTCTTCTTTTTCAAGTTCAATCACTGGCAGATTGAGCATTAAACCGAGATCCGATGCCAACCGCTGGCCGCCCCGCGGCACACCTACCAAAGCTTTCGGCTCCCACTGCCTTGCAATGCGCCCCAACTCGCTGAGCACGTACACATACTGTGAGGTATGTTCAACGAGTGCTTCAGCATCAAGTTTGTTATTAGCTTCTTCGCCGCTGGCAAATACAAATTCGCCAAACCGCCAGGTACCAGTGCTTAAAATCTGATGGCGCATATCGCGCAGTGCATCTTGGTTCATGCTTGAGTGGTGCTCCTTGCTGCTTTAATAACGTTCTCGAATAACGCACAGACGGTGAGTGGACCGACCCCTCCGCGTTGCGGAGTAATAGTCAGATCGTCGCGAAGGTACATATCTGGTGCGAGGTCACCAACAGTTTTACCCTCCTCACTTGCCACACCCGCGTCCACCACCACGGCGCTTGGCTTGACCATGTCTGCAGTTATAATACCCGGACTTCCCGTAGCTGTCACTATAACATCGGCTTGCAAGCATTGCCCCTTTAGGTCTTTAGTGGAACGATCGGCCACAGTGACGTTGAATTCAGAATCACGCAACATCTTTGCTAAGGGTTCACCCACCAGTTTTCCGTGCCCTACCACCAAGATCCGTTTACCCCAAAGTTCAACGCCATAACCTGCCAGCAGCCAAAGAATGGCAGTGGGTGTGGCTGGCTCAAGTTTTGCGTCTTTCCCGAGACCATCGACATCTTTATGCGGAGCAACGAGATCAACAAAATGCTGAGTCTGGCTAGGATCTTCTAGCGGAAGCTGGAGGATAATACCGTGAACTAAGTCATCCTGATTAAGCCGAGCAATTTCTTTCTCAAGATCATCCATAGTAACCCGATGAATATCAACATCGACCAGAATATCGTGCCCGTACTGCTTTTTTAGGCGCATGTACGTTTCAATAACTGGATTGTCTATGGTTACGATCACGGCAAGTTTAGGCTCCACGTGATCGGCCTGACGCAAACCACGCACCGCCTTTGCTTGGCGCGTCTTTATGTAACTTGCGAGTTCAGACCCATTCAGTTGTTTCATTGCACAGATTCTATCAGATATACCTCTGTTCTGGCGAGGGAACCGACGATCAGAACTCTTGATACGACCTAAAGTCGGCTTTATTTGGGTCAAGGCCTAGTCGTGCCTGAACTTTGTCGAGCCGATCCAACCCTTCTGGCGTGTCGTCGGTTTGTAGTTCGAGCCAGTCGCCATACCCATCAACATATTCGAGGTGCGGGCCATGCTCTTTTTGGACCTCTTCATCCAGGGCAATCGCTACCCCACCAAGCATAAACATTGTGCGTTTTTTG
Source organism: uncultured Candidatus Saccharibacteria bacterium (assembly GCA_964617855.1). Lineage (GTDB taxonomy): Bacteria > Patescibacteriota > Saccharimonadia > Saccharimonadales > CAZNVG01 > CAZTXC01. Next base: position 4,252 of record CAZTXC010000003.1, read on the forward strand.
ATAATAGCTTTGTCGACGTTGTGGTACAGCATGTCAATACCCGGGAACTCGCTAACGGGCCCTACGGTAAACTCCATAATCGCCCGTTGCCTGGCAGTATCGTTTGGTTCACGAGGTCCTTTGTAGCCAAAATACAACTCGCCGTTAACCTCTCGTAACCTAACCGACTCGCCGGTTGGCTGGAAGAACTGATCCTCGCCGGCAAAGTAATACACATCACGATGCACAACGCGCGGACCAACAATAACTGCGCCCATTTGTCGCAGTTTCTCCGGGGTCAGACCCTCATTCTTAAACTTGACCTGTGCCTCGTGTTGCCCAGTCCGGATCGCCTCGGTGCTTGGCTGAAAGCCATTATTTACAATCACATCGGCATTGGCTTTGGTGGGCTCCACGTACTTTTGATGCATCGCTTCAAGCGTCTCGGCAAAGTATTTGAGTATGGTTCCTGGCTCCCAAGCAGTTCGAGTGACGTCACGCATGAGTCGGCGCATCAGGCGACCGTGCATATTAATGTCGACGAATACGGTTACATCTGCAGCTTGAGCGATTTCTGGATTAAGCGCAAACAAACCCTCAACAATAATGACGTCCGACATGCTTGCATCTACGATAACACTTCCCTCTGGCTCACCAGTTTTCATGCTGTACACTGGCTTCTCAACCTTGCCCCCTTGACCCAATACAGCAAGATGCTCTCCCGCCAAAGCCAAATTAACTGCCTCTGGTTGATCGTAATTTAGTGACAGGCCATGCTCGAAAGCCATGCGGTCCATATAAGTGGTGCCGTGATAATAGTCATCCAGTGATAGCAATGTAGCCCGGTTTCCAAAACGGTCCCGTATTTCTTTGGCAACAGCTGATGTTTTACCGGACGCGGAGCCGCCGGCCACGGCAACCGTTACTACACCCGGTTTGGTTCGCTGGCGAAGTTTAATGTATTCCTCGAGCCCATTAAGACCCTCATCCAGATCAACAATCGAAACACGCGGCTCGTGCTCACTGCCAGGCAGGCCGAACACAGCTAAACTCTTATTTTTGTATCGTTTATCGTTGGTAACTTCTTCGCCAAACCAGACTGGCGGCACGAAAGCTTCCATTTCTTTGGCAGTTTCAAACTCAACCTCAATTACCTCCAAACCCTCAAGGTCATCCACGTAGGTATCCCAGTCGGCCTTGCGACCATCTTCTAGTACTACTGGGCGACGATACTTACCCACTCGTCGTCCATACGCCAGTGGCCAGACGTGGGTTAGTTCGTCATCCCAGACCTCGGCTTCTAACTCCTCGCGACTAGCGCCGCTACCTTCTTTTATAGTAAAGACGGCTTTTTCAGCTTCACCGAGGCGAATACGAGACTCTGCCTCGCCACGAGTACGAATATAGCCTTGCTCCAGTTCCAACGCTTCTCCAACTACAAGTTCTGGCGGTACGTCGGCGGCTTTTACATACTTTCGCTCATGTTCCATATCAACATTTAACACCGCTTTTGAACAAAGAACAACTTTGTTGAGATCTATTCTTTGGTGGTTAACGTACCAACAATCTTGATGCCTTTGTCGGACGGCTCAAAGATATTAGTAGTCTTGGCGTCTGCTTCGGTATATGGGATTGATGTGAGTGATTGCTTGTTGGCCACTCCTTGGCCAGTATTCAGCACAATGTAGATGGTCTTACCATCCAGGCTGTACAGCTGACTAATATACCCACCGTTTTTGAGAGTAGTGAATTCTAGGTTGATGTCACTTTTGCTACCCTTGCCAATTTCAATCACTTTGTTGAATTTACCAATCGATGCCTCAGAACTGCCCTCGACGGTATGGACTTGGAAATAGAACTTATCTTCTTTTATGTTAAAGCCTAGGGCATCCGGTCTCATTTCGGTTTTATCTGCCTTTTTGAAGATAACATCACTTGTTCCTGCCAAAACATTAACTCTGCTCACTTTGAAGATATCTGCCTCACGATCAGCATTGGTAGCACCCATACTGTACTTTGTACTAGAAGCTATAAGAATAACTTCGTCCTTATCAGGGCTCACAAATACGTCGCCAGATTTACTCAAATCAGCACTGGTCGAACCATCGCTTGCTAGAGCGTGCTCTTTAGTGACCTTTCCTGTAGTGGTGTCCACAACCGCCGCGGTTGCTTTGGGGGGCCCGTCGCAGCCCCAGCAGGTTAATTCTTGCAGGATCAACTTTCCCCCAGCTGCAAAGTCGATTGCCCGGTACAACTTATTCTCGTCAGTTGCCACCGTCTTTTTGCTTCCGTCATTTGCAGAGATAATCTCGGTCTTCAAAACTGCGCCAAGCGGCCCCCCCTCTTCGATGCCTTGGTCAGTCGTAGTAGCTATGAGCTTGCCGTCAGCGGAAACTGACAATGCTGTGTTAACTTCAGGCTTAGGGATAGTGTAGACATCACTGCTCGTCTTACCATCACTCTTCTTGACTGCCGTGTAGTATGCATTATCGTCTACGGTCGCATAGTAGAAAGTACCCGCTCCTTTACTATCGACTACGTACCGCAGAGCCCTGCTGCCCGGCTCCACCGTTGCAAGCAACCGCTTCTCAGTCCCTGAGACCGCATAGAGCGATGGATCTTGATACACCAAGAGTTCCGTTTTGGTCTTTGCTTCTGTTGTGGTCGTTGTTTTTGTTGTAGCTGGCGAGTTTGTGGCAGTTTTGTCTTTGCTAAAGAACATAAAGTAGGCACCGACGGCACCGCCAATTAGCAGCAAAATTAGGATGACGATGAGTGGTTTCTTCGAACGGATCTTGCCCGTTGTTGCGACTGCCGCCGGAGCATCTGGCGCCTCGGTTTCGGGAGCCGTAGGTATGTTTGCCCCATCAGAGGCTGAATTTTCTGTTTTTTTATCTTCGTCTAAGTCGATGTTTAATTCGGCCATAGCCCATCCTTGTTTATGGGGTCAGTATAGCATAAGCGTCTAGTGCAATCAGTAGTCAGGTGCGATATAATATCTCTATGCCAAAGCAACTTCGAGCTGTCCTGATCGCCATAACTGGCTTGATAGTCGTCACGTTTGTCGTGCTGGCCGTAACCCGCAAACCAGCCACAAAAAAAGCTGAGGCCGATGCTAAGGTGACCATGATGCCAGCCCCAGAACCCGCAGTTCCTGGCACACCAGCGCCTACACCTGCTGCCGAGCAGCCTGCTGCTGGAGCCTATGTAGATTACAACGCAAACCTCGTTTCTATCACGCCGGGAACCCGTATTCTATTTTTCCATGCACCTTGGTGTCCGCAATGTCGAGCCCTCGAAGCAGACATTAAAGCAGGCACAATTCCAGCTGGAGTAACGATATTCAAAGTTGACTACGATACCAACCAAAGCCTGCGCCAAAAACACGGCGTCACCATTCAAACGACGCTTGTTAAGTTAGACACCGACGGTAGCACAGCTAAAAAGTTTGTTGCCTACGACGAACCTAGCCTGGCATCTCTACAAAAGAATCTTCTGTAGTATGCATCTTCTTGTTCTCTCATTTGCAGCCGGCGTTCTCACCGTTGCAGCACCGTGTATCTTACCTCTGCTGCCCGTCATTGTTGGCGGCACCGTACTGCCCGGACAAAAGAAACAGTCCCATGATTGGGCTCGGCCCTATATCATTACCGCTAGCCTGGCGATGTCAGTACTGCTTTTTTCGCTGCTTCTCAAAGCTTCGACAGCTTTCTTGGGAGTGCCACAAATGGTTTGGAACAGCATTTCGGGTGGGATTGTGTTGCTGTTTGGCCTCAACCTGCTCTTCCCTCAAGCTTGGGAGATTATTGCACTCAAGACCGGTATTTACGGCAAATCAAACCAACTCATGCAAGTATCTGGTAGTAAAAAAGGTGTTCTTAAGGATGTTTTGCTGGGCGCATCTTTGGGGCCTGTTTTTAGCAGCTGCAGCCCCACCTACGCCCTTATTGTGGCGGTCATCTTGCCCCGTTCATTCACCGAGGGATTAACTTATTTGGTTGCCTATGCGCTGGGTTTAGCCAGTGTGCTGTTGTTAATTGCGGTTGCCGGACAGTCAATAACAAGTCGGCTTGGCTGGTTAAGTGACCCATCTGGTTGGTTCCGCCGCGTCATTGGCGTTTTGTTTGTGGTCGTCGGTGTTTCGGTACTGTTTGGCTGGGACCGAAAGTTTCAAGCCTTTGTTCTGGATCGTGGTTGGTACGACCCTATCATGAAGATAGAGCAGCGATTCGAATAGCTGAAAACATTCCAATCAACATCCTATGCTAGCTATTTGCTTTGCTTGCTAATATACTCTCTATTATAAGCAAGGAGGTGACCATGACACCCGGACCAGAAAGCTCAACAGCACTAACTGTTGTTGAAGCAATTGCGCTGGACGCCCCGGACGCAATCGCACCACTCGGCAGGCGAGCTGTCTATGCTGCCTCTCTCGATCCAATTACTCGAGGGCACGAATGGGTCATCCGCAATGGTGCCCCACTCTTTGACGAGCTGCATGTAGCACTGGCCGTGACCCCAGCCAAGCATTACACCTTTTATCTTGAAGAACGACTCGGCCTTGTGCAACAGACAATAGATGGTCTACCCAATGTCACTCTTGGCCATTTTGACGACAAGTTTACTGCTCGGTATGCCAAAGCGGGAGGCTACGACTACTTACTTCGCGGTATGCGCAATGTAGCTGATTTTGGTGACGAGCAAGTGGTTGAACGCCTCAATCACGACATCCAAGAAGATGTCTTAAGCGTCTACTTACTTTGCCCGCGCGAGCTTGGAGAAGTTAGCTCCAGCGCAGTAAAAAGTATGGTTGGCCCAGAAGGATGGGAAGAAGTTGTAAGCCGATACGTATCCGACTTTGTACTGGAAGCATTGATCAAAAAACATGAAGCGCGTAAGACTGCCCCGCAAGTCGTACCCGAGCCAGAGCCCCGTGGTTTTAGGGCGGTCGGCAGTAACGTTGTTTCGATGGTGAGGCGCCGACGCAACCGCGTTTAGCCTTGGAGTATATTCACGACCTCTTCGAGCTTTCGCCGCAGCCTAGTAATTCTATCGGACGCACCAAGGTCTTCGTGCAGCTGTGATCGCGATAACGCTGCCTCTGGGGTTAACCCGCGCACATGAGCATTACAGCCTAAGTCGCTGCAACAAAGGAAGGTGTGAGTACGGTCTCCTTTAGGGTCAATAAAACTAATTTGTGCCGCTTTTTGTCCTTGCTGCCAGGTGTAGCAAATATCGCAGGTAATTGGTTTTGCTCTGCCGGTCTTATTGTCGGTAATGCGTCGACTAAACTCAAAAGGCAACACATATAGTTGATCCAACTCAACGAGCATAATGCCTTCGTTGCCGCTCTTGGTCGTAACAGCCACATAGTCTCTATTAGCCCAGTCATCAATTTGTTCTGGGACAAATCGAAGATCGCGCACCAATCGAGGTTTTATGCGGCTCGATTTTAGCAGAGCTGCGTAGTCTTCTCGAGTAATTGCTTTCATTCGCCTATAGTAGCAGAGTAAGGTGCTTGTCCCAACAGGGGTAGTGTGCTATGATTTGCCGTGTTATTTCCCGGGCCAGTAGCTCAGCTGGTTAGAGCGTCTGCCTCTTAAGCAGAATGTCGAGGGTTCGAGTCCCTCCTGGCCCTCCAATACAGTTATGCTTAAACTCCTCGGTTTGTGGAGTTTTTCTTATGCTTGCAATGCTGCATTTTGTCCTCGATACTTATCTTATAAGGAGTCAATATGACAGACACTGGCGAGAGATTTTCAGAAGAGCGTAGAGTGACTGGTTTTAGTGCACCACTTAGTTTTGATATTGGGGATATTGCAGCTAAGTTAGCAGCGCAACGTATGGATCCTGAGAAAACATATACACATGAAGAAATACGAGATTTGGTTAGATCGGCTGGTAATGCTGCTGCTGTCGCTTTTTTCGAAGAAGTTGGTAGTGGCGAAATAGATTTACATACTGGTCTTCCTGGAGAAGTAATTCGTTTTACGGCTGATGCTGAACAATCAGTACTAGCAGAAGAGGGATCACGCTGGATCTGGTTGACTCAAGATAGTTGAAATAGAGTCTACGATGGCCCTCCAAACGAAGAACTCCCTTTTGGGAGTCCTGTGTTTGTTAGACTAAGATAATGACCAGGGGTGAATTTATTGACAAATATCGAGCTCTCATCAGAGTGTATTTTAACTTTGAAGAATTAAAAGACAAAAGCTCAATTATTATTAAAGAAGGTATTAGACCCTTAAATGAATTTCTTAATTTTTATGTTCCCCGTTATGCCAAGGAAGGGATGTGGAACGACCAGCCGATAGAGCAAATTCTCCACGATAGAGACTCCATATTAGTGCAATTGAAGGATGTTATTGACGCTCCTGAATCCTGGGACCTCATACCGTTTCAAAATGCTGACGAATTGAGGTACAAGCTGTGGCCAATCCCTATCGCCACAGACAGCGAGTCGGGTAGAACTTTGATATTAGACAGTAACCACACCATATGCACTTTACTTGTAAACAAGGTCGACATTGATGTCCCATATTGTGAATTAGTCGGCAAAGATATCTCAGGACTTGGCGCAGATCTTCTGCTCATGAATAACTAGCAAAGTTGCCACCTTTCCAATAATAACCCTCCAATCATTAGAATTATAGACTCTGTTACAATTGCGTTATGGATTTTGTTTTCTATCCAATCTACTTTCTTCTAGGTGTTTATGCGCTGTTTATGCTTATGCGATTCTGGCAAATATTTGTAAGGTCACCCAAATTGACGATTCAACAAAAGTTAGCCAAATCGGTGCCTATAGCAATACCTTTTATTTTGGCAGTTGGCATTGGTTTTTATATTCTTTTCAGCGCACTTTCTCGAATAACATTTTAGAAAGTACCGTTAACGCAACATTAAGACGTCGCTTCATGTAGTTATGTGTAAACTCCTCGATCTGAAGATTTATTCTTTAGTGGTATAATTCCCGCATGAAAATAGTTGGCTGCTTTTTAGAGTACGAGGGAAAATTTGTCATTCTTCTCCGGCATAACCACAAACCCAATGGAGGCACTTGGGGGTTACCGGCCGGTAAAGTCGAGAGTGGTGAAGAGAGCCAAGCGGCGATGCTTAGAGAGTTAAGAGAAGAAACAGGCTATGTCGCTACAACATCAGAATTAGTTCATATAGGCGATTTTACCTTTGGCGAAAAAAATAACATGTATACATTCGTTGCCTATAAAGTTTCACTTTCTAAACCCTACAAGATGGTGACTGAAGATGTAGCACATGCAGATTACAAATGGGTCACTGGCCCAGAATGTTTCGCGATACCGAACCTTATACCCGACCTCCACGACCTACTGAAACTAGTTGGCTACGTGAAGTAGAAGTAATTTTTTCCTCCATACCCAAACTCGTCACACATAAACTCACCATGCTTGAGGGGTTTGTTGTTATGATATGCCTATGCACGTAAGCATAAGCATCTTTGCCATGACAAGAAACCAGCAGCTGTTCCAGTATGTATGGCAAGGGGCCCTATTGGCTTGCTTACTGACCATCGCCCTAACCGTGCATCGACGCAACGGTAAGTTGGTTATAGAAAGCAAGGTAGGAAAGCTAGCAGTGATGCTTCTGGTGGCGGGCTTTTGTGCGTACATTATCGTTACTTTTGTTGCTCTACTATTTTGGGTAGTTGGCGGAGGATTTACATTTTGATCGGTTCAATGTCAGCATTAATGTAGACCTGCGCACTAACAGATCATATTTGTGTAATTTTAATCAAATGTTTTTATAATCAACTTTACTATTGAGGTGATTAGTATATTATTCTACCCAAAGATCACGGAAAGAGCGTAACTATGAATAATCCAGAAGTCCACCATTCACCTGAACCTCGTCGGGCCGACGACGCCCTTATAAGCCAGCTAACCAAACTGATTGACGAGCTCCCCTCTCTTTATCCAGGGGAAAATACGCCAGAAAAGAACCACAATCAAGGTACAGCTATTTTTGTGAGTGACAAGATTGCGTGCGAAATTTGGATCGGAGGTCGTTATGGCTATATTGAGTACACTCGGCCAGAGTCAAACGCCGAGCCTTCAAAGAATCCACGATTTAAGCCCGAAATTACCAGCCTGATGTATATTGATGGATTCCTGGGTGATGTTACAAACCTTCGAGTACCAGACCTAAGCCTTAGTCTGGATGCACAAGTAGTAGATACCATAATTCAGGAGTGCGACGAAAGCGATAGTGTAGTAGAAAGGTATGAACAAGAGTTTGCCCAAGAAGAAGCTATCGAGCAGCTAGCTGGTGTTGTCCAAGCCGCCACAAGTATAAAACCAAATGATGAATTGACGCTTGAGCAAGCAGATGAGTTTAATCGTCGCAACCCTATGTTTTATTTCTCTAGAGGCATGGCAGAAACTGACGTAATACTAAGTGAGCATGAAAGTGGCTTCCCTGTGTTTTACGGTATTGCTACTCGCCCTGAGGAACAAGTAGTTATCGACTTGATAGAGTGTATTCAGACTGGTGAACTACTTTATGGCAAAGGCAGGGGTACCCAGGAAGACTATGATGTAGCTTTAAAAACCTACTCTCCGACCTCCAAAACATTTTCTGCCATAGAGTTAGCGGAATTACCTATCGATCTCATTCGTAGTCTTAATAGTGACGAGTTTGACTTCCCGCCAAATGCCGGCTAAGGCTGACCACTTTCACATGCTATCATAACGTCATGAAAGCCCTTCAGAACTTGGCGTCAACATTTTTTATAACCCTAGGCATCTATTCTGCAACTTTTATGATCATAGTTATTGATGGGGCTAATGAGCTTGGCGGGCAAGGCAGCCCACAATGGCTTACTGCGCTAGGGTATATATTGATTGCTATCTCGGGTATATTCACACTTTGGACTATTGTTCTTCTGATTAAGAAAATTTCCACCAAAATGTAGTTGAATATCATATAAATGGCACATACTTCACATGACAGCGAAAGACTAGCCGAAGGTCAACAAGTAATTACGGCATGCGCATTCATCCACCAAGAATTTGACGGAGTTAAGAAGGTATTTTTAGCAAAGCGTGCGAATACCAAGAAATTCTTACCCGGTGTGTTTGAATTGCCGGGCGGCCACATTGATTTTGGAGAAGATCCTGTTGCAGGATTACAACGAGAAATTGACGAAGAGTTTGGCGCTAAGGTTGAGGTTGGAGATCCATTTTATGTCTTTACATACACAAACCATGTGAAGCAATCACATGCAATTGAAGTAATATACTTCGCGAGACTTGCAAGTGACTTGGGTGGCATCACACTTAATCCAGAAGATCACTCGGAATGTGGCTGGTTTGCTGAGCATGAACTTGAGAATGCGACAACCGAAGATAAAGGGATGGATGATATTGAATTTGTGGCCATACAAAAGGGATTTGCACTACTGCGAGGTGAGTCTCCGCATTTTTAATCATCGAAGGGTCACAGCAAAACTAGATCCCAGTTACTGTCAAACTCCGTAAGCTAGGACTTTTTTTTGTTACACTAATCACATGGTCAACAAACAGTCTGACTCAAAATTTTTGCAACCGTTGTTGGCAATATTTTCAACCACGATTTGGATTAGCTTATCTGAATTTTCCCGAAATCAGCTGATATTTAAGTCGTTTTGGACAGATCACTATGCGAGTTTAGGCTTGGTGTTTCCTGAGCGACCAATAAACGGCGCCATGTGGGGTGTCTGGTCACTCACCTTTGCAGTAGTCATTTATTTTCTAGTTAAGCAGTTCCCAATAAGACAGGCGGCAGCAATTAGCTGGCTCAGTGGTTTTGTACTTATGTGGATTGCGATTGGAAATCTACGCGTATTACCAGTAGGCCTTTTATTGCCCGCAATCCCGCTTAGCATAATCGAGGCCTATGTGGCCGCCGTGATTGCAAAAAAACTGCAGTGACTTTCACGAACTAGTACCGACACTGTCCGCCAATACCCTTCCGCGAAGGCATGGGCCGATATTGTTGCGACTTTTTTGCTATGATGGACCTGATGAAACGCGTGATTTTATTTTCTACGATCACTTCAGCTAACTCTACTGAAATTCTTTCGCAGATTTTCAGCAACGAGCTCGGTGATTTGGCTTTGGCATATATGCCTAGTGACGGCATTGCCAATTCAGCGATATACATAGAGGAATGGCGAGCTTATGCCAAAAAATTTGGTGCTAGTTTTACTGTGATAGATAACCACTCACCAAATGCAGCAGAAAAACAAAAACTTTTAGATGCGAACATACTGGTTATCAGTGGCGGAAACACATTCGCTCTATTACATAACCTGCGTACATCAGGGCTAGATAAAACAATCATTGAGTTTGCCCAAAAACCCAACGTTATCCTTTCGGGCTTTAGTGCTGGGGCTATCGTGCTGTCGCCAACTATTGCTATATGCAACCTGCCTAATTTTGATGAGAATATAGTCGGGCTTACCGATTTACGTGGTCTGGGTATTGTTGATTTTGAGATATTCCCGCATTACGTAGAAGCTTCGCAACTGCAGACTCTGGAGGACTATCGAGCTACAACCAGTAACCAAGTTAAACAAATCAGCGACGAGGAGTACATTGTCGTTGACCTGTAATGATGATCGGCATGATTGAATTTCGCCAAGCGTGGTGTCGGATCAAAATCAAATCAACTATTTAGTTGTTCTCCTTTTATGCACTGGCGCTTCCTTAAACAAAATGATACCTGTCATAAGAGAGTTGGTTAGTATCATGGCGATAGAATGAAGTGTAGTTGCTACGTTGTAAGAGCCTAGTGAAAACAGCGTCAGAATGTGCCTCACAACATTAGCCCCAAATAGTAACGGCGTTTCCGAAGATGGCTTGATCCACGTTTTGCGAATTGTGGGTGCAAATGCCACCAAATCAATTGATACAGCCACAACAACCGAGGCAGTCGGGTCTTTGGTTATTGCCCATGGGATCAAGCCCAGCAGCGCTGCGCCCAAGAAATAGTTATCGCTCTTTACAACGTTGCCGAAGCCATAACGCAGAGAATACACAAAGATAAAAACAGTAAATGCCAATGCCACTGCTGTTGGCAGCGCACCGATACCCGCCCCCTTAGCAAGCTGACCAAAGAATGTAATGCCCGAGACAATCGACCATACGAACCATGTGTATGGGTGCGGGGTAACCCGTTTATTAAATGCATCGCGTAGATATGGGATGTTCCCCGCAAAAGCAACGATTGCTGCAGCGAAAGCAAGTTGAGTCTTCATCTAATTAGTAATCAACGCAAAAGCTAGTGCTGCCGTTGTTTGTATTATTTCTGCCAACCACTAGCCATAAGTATACTCGTGGAGCAATCATCACACCAACCGAGAATGATATAGTTAAGCCATGAAGCAATTTACCCAACTTGCCAAACTTAAGCCTGGTGATCAAGTAGCAGTTGTTTCGCCGTCCGCTGGCCTACCCGGTTTATTCCCATGGGTGCAAGACCTTGGCTTAGAGCGTTTACGCAAGCAATTTGGTCTGGTACCAAAAGAGTATCCAACCACTCGGCAGATGGGTTCGTCGCTCGAGGATCGTGCACGTGACGTCATGGCGGCTTTTGCCGACCCTGCCAACAAAGCTGTTTTTACCTCCATCGGAGGGTCGGATCAAATACAGCTACTAAAACATCTTGATTCAAAGGTTTTTATAGACAATCCGAAACCATTTTTTGGATTTAGCGATAACACCCACCTCCATATGTATCTATGGAACTTAGGAATTCCAAGCTACTACGGGGGTGCCATCATGACGCAGTTTGCCATGCAGGGCAACATGCATCAATTGACGATTGAATCCCTCAAGCAAGCACTATTCGAAACAGGCGAATTTGCTTACAAGGCTGCCGCTGAATACAACGACATTGGCTTAAATTGGGCCGATGCAGCCAACCTCAATAAGTCGCGCACTATGGAACCAAATGACGGCTTGGTATGGGACGGCGCAAAAGATGCCGAGGGAATCTTGTGGGGTGGTTGCGTCGAAAGCTTGATCGCCCAAGTTAGTGCCGCAAAATACCTCCCAAAAGACGACGAGGTACATGGAGCTATCTTGTGCCTTGAAACAGCAGAGGATATCCCTGAGCACTGGATTGTTGAATACTTACTCACAGGCTTTGGTGAGCGTGGCTGGCTGGACAGCTTTAAGGCCGTGCTTGTTGGCCGACCAAAAGCGTGGGATTTTGATCAGCAGAACGACGCTAAAACCAAAGCCGAGTATCGGGCTGCACAACAGCAGGCAATTCTAAAAGCCATCCGAGCCTATAATAGCGAAATACCTGTTGTGCAAAACCTCGACTTTGGCCACACCGACCCGCAACTCGCCCTTCCGTTTGGTGGTAAAGCTCGCTTAGTCAGCTCTGAGCAGAGCATCTACTTTTCGTACTAATTGCGTGGTACCAACATCTACCGACAGCTGGCCCGAGCGACAACTGTGTAATTTGCTACAATGCTTGTATGGCCGAACTTAAGACACGTAAAAATAGCACCAGCGTCAAAGACTTTATTGCTAGTGTCGAGAATGAGACGCGGCGCAATGACGGCTTCGAGTTATTGGAGCTTTTTAAGCGGGCAACTGGGCAAGACCCTGTAATGTGGGGAACCGCAATTGTAGGCTACGGCGAATACCACTACAAATCGGAGCGCAGCAGCCAGGAAGGCGATTGGCCCCTAACCGCGTTCTCCCCGCGGAAACAGAACATGACGGTATACATTATGCCTGGATTTGAAAAGCTAAAGCCCTTACTAAGCAAACTTGGTAAACATAAAACCAGTGTATCGTGTTTGTATATTAACAAGCTGGCAGACGTCGACCTACATGTGCTGGAGGAGATTGTTAGGCTAGGGTATAACCAAATGAAAGAGCAGGTATCGAATGGCGCTTGATTCAACCACCATAAAAGACCAGCCGGGGTCGGCAATATACTTCATCCATGATGGTAGCGAGATGGATGAACGAAACTTTGGGGGGCTCGTCGAAGCAGTGAGCCAGCGCACGCAAAAACAATGTCTGCTCATGGGACCAGACGACCCCAACGCCCAAAAAATTGTTGAGTTCTATCAGTTAAAAGGAAGCCACTTTGTCGTCATCGTTCGTGATGACGACACACTGCACCATGTGTGGTCGGATGGTGAAAACTTTGACCCTAGCAATATAGCGTATCTAGCCGAGCAAGCCGGCTAGTAAATCTCGGAAGTATTCTTCGTGCTCTGGATTACGCAGCTTGCGCTCAGCATTATGTTCTGTGCGATAGATATGCATTTCGCTGCAACCGAAGGTAGCACTCAATTCTTTAACCGTATATTCATAGCTGTCGCCTAGACGGCCGAGCAGGACCAACACCTGAAACTCAAACGGTGTCACAATTTCTTTTACGGCTTTGATTACGGCTTGCCGAAACAAGAACACCTCCACTTCGTCATAGTGTTCTTGCGCATGAGGATCACCCAAAATATCCTGCAGGAACTGTTCGCCATCACGACTGGTCGTTTCTTGAATTGAGTCGGTATGGCGACGGCGCTCGATGGTCAACATGTCGGCAACGTCAGCTGCAGGCTTGTTAAGTTCTGCAGCTAGCTCTGCGATACTCACAACTGCTTCACGCCCAAACTTTCGTTCTCGTTGCTTCCTGTCACTTATGCGATCTCGCGCTGCACGAAGATCGTACTTCCAACTCTCCGGCATATGGAGCGTCGGGCTAGCGTGCGCGGCTCTGGAGATGGCCTGTCGAATTGGCTGATCGGCGAAGGTGATAAATTTAAAGCCTCTGCGCCAATCAAACCTATCTGCTGCACCAATTAGACCAATGTTCCCCTCATTGACGAGATCGATCATATCCATGCCAAGACCTTGAAACTTTTTAGCCTTTGTTACAACGTACCGAAGATTAGTCATAATGAGTGTTTCTCTTGCCTGTTTGCCATCTTGCGCTATACAGCGGAGTATTGGCATCATGCCAGCATCATAATCCTCAGCTTGGTCAGGATCACTTTCGAGCAACTTTGTCGCAGCTAAGCCCGCTTGAATGTATTTAGCCAGGTACACTTCTTGCTGCGAGCCTTGTAATAACGGAATGGTTCCAATTGCATTTAAATACTGGCCAAGCGCGTCACTACCCTCCAAAACGGGCACTCCTGCATGAGTATCTATGATTGGCTCAAACGGGACGTAATAATTATTGTGCGAAACGTGCTCCAGGGGGCTATATCTTGGTAATTGCGCGTATCTCGTGAGTAATTCTGGATGTATCGTGCCCAGGTCGATGCTCTGTCTTTCGACAAGTTTGTTTGGCGACATGTGGTGCTCCTTACATGCTAATGAGTATGCCTTTTACAAGATCCAAATGTCAAAGTGCGTCTGATACTATTAATACATGTCAGTCATCGACGACACATTTGCTCACCTTTCTAAGGAAGAAGCTGCTGGTCTCCAGCGAGTTCGCGAGATTGTTCAGCGTACCGTTCCTGAGGCCGAAGAAGTTATTACCTACAGCATGCCCGGTTTCAGATACAAGGATAAATATCTGGTTAGTTTTGCAGCCTTTAAAGATCACTTAAGCCTATTCCCTGGTGCGCTAAAAGAAACACACAAACTCCAGCTCAAAGATTTTAAGCAGTCGAAAGGGACTATCCAGTTTGGCGCCGATAAGCCAATACCCGAGGACATCTTGGTTGATATCCTTCAAACGCGCGTGGCCGAGATCGAAAGGGGTTAGATAAACGGCTGATCCAGTGTTTGCCTGAATAGGTTGGTATTGATAGCTTCAAAACCCAATCGTCGATATAACCGCTGCGCCGTCCGACGCTGGCTACTACTATGCAGCTCAATACGAGTTGCGCTTAGCTGGATGGCCTGCACGATCATAAACTCAACTAGTTCTGCTCCGTAACCCTGGCCACGATACGCTGGCTTTATGGCAATATCCTCGAATACTGCTGTTCGGTGACCAACTGAATGGTACGGTTTCACAACGGTGCCCATGGCAACCGCTTCGCCGCGTCGTAAGCCCAAGAATAACTGGCTGGTATCCTCGACGCATACATCGTGGATGGCTTCGGGGTCGTGCTTCCACCGTTCAACCTGATGCAAACTTGCAAATAACTCGTCGTAATCGTCCGCAAAGGCTGGGTCGTAAGCTCTTTGCTGAACAAATTTGAGTTCACTCATGTACTCATCTTAGCAAATTACTGAGGGCCACCATATTGACTTTTTTTGTTGTTGTGTCATTATATGCACAACGAGAACCTCTCGTTTGTTGTTTGACATGATATGTGAGGCGTACTGTGACCAAGCCATACCAAACCAAGTTCCGGCGCATCGGCGTTGCCGGCAGTGTGTTGATGTCGCTGGCACTGTCCATCGGCATCGACCCTGCAGGCTCCGGGCGGCCCATCAAGAGCATTCTGTTCGGTGACATCCAGTCGTGGCCCGAGTACTTCTACAGCTTCTGGCCGCTCAACTGGCTGGCCATGCTCGCAGGGTTCACTGGATGCTTCTTCATCCTGGAGGGCGCCCTACTGCGCGCCGGCGCCCGTAGCGATCGGATCCGAGCACAGAACATCACACCGCTGCGCAGCGTCGACGAACTGACCGGCAAGGAATTCTGTGCACAACCGCTGGAGATCTTGCTGGTGGCAGTCGGTAGCACCGCCTGCTTCTTCCTGGCCGTCATCACTGCCGAGCAAGGCTGGTACATCGGCCTCGAGTGTGGTCTGTTCGGCGGAGTCGCCGTCGGGTTCACCTTGTGTTTCTGGGGCGGCATGCTCTGGCTGCGCGAGAAAGCCGCCACCAAGTACGGCGTGGGCTACTCGCTCGTCGAGAACTACCGGTGGCTCAAGAAGCAGCCGGTGGCTCGACCCTTCCGTGCCCTGGCTAAGTGGTTCAGCCCCGCCAACACGGTACCGAGCCAGTCCAACAATCGGCCCAAGTCCGAAAAGCCGTAGCAGTCGCTACCTAGACGAAAGAGGCATCAAAACATGACCGAAAGCACAAAGGGCCAGCGAACGCGCGAAGAGGTGTCCGCAGGACGCGTCTCCCTGTTCATGGGACCGATTCTCGGGCTGTTCATCTACGGTGCTCTCAAGGGGTTCAACATTCTTGACGGCACCAAGACAGGTGGCAGCCTGCTGTTCACCGACACGTCATCGTGGCCCGACTGGGTCCGCAGCTTCCTGCCGTTCGACATTCTCGTCGCAGCTTTCGGAGGCTGGTTCGCCACTCGCTACCTGTACTGGATGATCAGCCATCTTGATCAGCAGGGGAACGGCGACCCCGACCGTCCAGTCCACCCGCTCTACGCACTGGCCATCGTCCCAATGCTGACCGGAATGGGTGTATCAGCAGGCGTCGCCTACTCGGGCTGGTTGTTTGCCATTCCGAACGTCCTCGCCACGATGCTCGGCATCGTCATTTTTGTTCTTGCCATCGTGGCGCTCTACTGGGTCATCGACAAGACCCTGACCGCAACCTTTGGCAAGATTGGCGCGTTTATCAAAGAGCGGTTCAGCAAGGAACCCAGTGTGCTGTCGCGCGCTAACAGCTGGTTCGAGGCCAAGGACGTTCCGAACGCCCAGTCCGAAGACCGTTCGGACAGCTGACGTCACGCCCTAACACCCAACCCCCTCACACATCGACTGCTTAGTCGAAGCTCCAGCTTCGGCGCACAAGCCGTCCCGGCAACATCGGGACCCACGGTTAGAGAGAAGTGATTCTTTCGCTACGCATCCAGCGTAACCGTCAGGGTCCCTTTTCTCTATCTCACGGTTATTGACTATTTGCTGAAAAGTGGTAAAATATTTATAACGAGAACGACTCGTTCGTTGTTTGAAATGACAAGAGAGAGGAAGGTGATTGACCATGTTCGGTCGACACAAGCGAGAGCGCAGCAGGCGCGAGGTCCAAGCCCGCCGCATGGCCCTAATATCAGCGCCGCTGATGGGTCTGTTGATTGGGCTTTTCATGAGGTCCATCGCCTCAGTCAGGCCCACCGCTGAGCCCACCAACAGCCTGGTGTTCGGCGACATCAGCCACTGGCCCAAGTGGGTCACCGAAGGATGGCTGCCGCTCGACTTGGCCCTGATGACACTGGCCTTCTGGTGCGTCATGACCCTCATGCTGGTGGGGCAGGATCGGATCATCTACCCGGCCCCCAAGCTCTACAACCAGCTCGGAGGGTTCGTAGTGGGCTTCGGCTGCTTCGGTAGTGCCATGGGTACCATGGTCGGTGGCTGGTACCGCGGAGTCGAGATGTTCTTCATGGGCATGCTGGCGGGCGCCGGCTTGATGGTCTTCGCGGGCTGCGCCATTGGCCTGGCAATCGGTACCGCCAAGCTCGGCACCATCATCAGCGCCAAGCTCCAGAACCGAGAACCGCACGCCACTGGCACCTGGGACGCCCGCTGGGCCAAGCTCGGCGAGCGACTCCGCTCCGCCAGACGGCGTATCAGCCAGCAGAACTGGATCAAGCCCTTCCGGGCGGCCGGTCGCTGGATCAGCGCCGCTGACGTCTCCGACCAGGTGGACGACCCCCCGACCACCACCCAGAGCGACGCCGAGGCTTCCGCCTCCGCCACCAGGTAGCCCCCTCTCACTGTCAACACCCGTCCGAGAAAGCCCCGGTTTTCTCATCAAGGACTGGTCCCGCAACGAGGGACTCCATCGGCGCGTAGAGAAGTGACTCTCTCCGCTGCATCAACCAGATGCCCAGCCGAGAGAGTCCCTTTTCTATTTGCTTGCCATCTTGCTACTCTACCTATTCACCTCTCGGTTTGGTACCATTAGATCAACTAATGGAGGATGGCTAATGGCCAAGCATAAAAAGAGTGCCAAGGTAACAGCGCCGAAGGATCGTTTACTACCTAGGCTCACTACCTTCTTTTTTGATAGGCCACGCCTAGCAGCCTTGCTGTGGGCATCACTCGTTATTTTTGGCGGCCTTAGTTACACCACCCTCCTAAAACGCGAAGGCTTTCCTAGCGTTAACATTCCGTTATCAGTTGTGGGCGGGGCATATTATGCCAACGATCCAACCAAAGTCGATAGCGATGTCGCTAAGCCCTTATCAGACATCGCCCTCAAAGAACCTGGTGTCAAGAGCGTTCAGTCACAGAGCGCTGGCAACTTCTTTAGCCTGCAAATTACCTATGACGAAGGTGTCGACGCCAAAAAAGCAGTAGATCAACTTGAACAAAAAGTAAAAGCCGCGAAGAGCCTCCCGCAGGATGCAATTATCCAATACAACGTCCCGTACTTTGGGGTAACTGGTGGAGACATCCAGCCGATTGATGTGGCAGCCTCGTTCTATAACGACGACCCCCAGTTCCCGCTCAATAGCCTAACAGCTAAAGCCGAGCAAGCCGTAGCCGCACTTAACGCCAAGAAAATTCCTGGTGTTAAGTCGGTCTTCCTCAAAAATCCATACGAAAAAGTCACCGACCCAATGAGCGGACAAGCGGTCACCGTTCAAAAAACCTTCGACCGTTTTGCCCATGCCCATGAAGGTGGCAGCAAAGAGTATTCTCGTTCGGTCATCATTGGCCTGGAGCGGACACCCGGCTATGACGTCATTAAACTCGATACCGAAGTTCGCAAAGCCCTAGACGAACTTGAAAACGACAAAAACTTCGGCGGCTTTAGCGCCGAGGTGAGCGCAAGTTACGCCCCGCAGATTAAAGAGAATATTGGTGAACTCCAACGCGTGCTACTAGAAGGCCTGATCGCCGTCTTGGTCGTTGGCTCAATTGTGATTGCCATCCGCGCTTCGTTCATTACGGTTATTTCGATGGTTACCGTACTTCTGGCTACCTTAGGTTTCTTATTCCTGATTGGCTACACGCTCAACGTCATCACCCTGTTTGCCCTGATTCTTGGCCTATCCTTGATTGTTGACGACACCATCATCATGGTTGAAGCTATCGACGCCGCACGCCACAAAACCAAAGACCGCCGCAAGGCTATCCAAGAAGCAACACGCAAAATTAGCCGTGCCATGGTTGCGGCAACTGCGACCGCTTCACTCAGCTTTGCGCCACTACTATTTGTTGGGGGTATTCTGGGAGCCTTCATTCGCGCCATCCCAATTACCATCATTTCGTCACTCGTGATTAGTTTATTTGTCGCGTTAATCTTCATTCCATTCATGGCGCGCTATATCCTGCTGGGCAAAAAACAAATGGGTAAGACTGGTGTTACTGAAATTGCTGCTGGCTTCGAGAATAAGTTGGCCGCATTTATTGCCGGACCAATGCTGTGGGCACGCAACTCTAAAAAACGGCTATTCGGCGTTGGTACTGTAGCGTTAGTGATTGGCTTTGGCTTCATTTTTGCTGGACTAAACATCAGCAAGAATGTGGTATTTAACATCTTCCCGCCAACCAAAGACACCAATGGCTTAGTTGTCATTACCAACTTCAAGCCAGGCACCCCAATTGAGCAAGCCGAGTCTGTTCAGACCGAAGTGGAAGCAATCGCAACCGAGGTTCTTGGAGCCAACTTCGTGCAAAGCTCGTTATATGCGACAGGTAGTGCGCAGTCGTCAACTCAGTCAATCGAGTTAACGTCTTACAACGACCGCGATGTCACCTCCACCGAACTTGTGAAGCAGCTGCAAGATACCTTGAATAAAAAGATTACTGACGCACAGACGGTTGTTGGCCAAGCCGATGTTGGGCCACCATCAGCAGCGTTTGTGGTTCAGGTAGACGCAACCGATCGTGAGGCAGCACTCAAAGTTGCAGGCGACATTGCCACGTACCTACAAACTGCAAAGCTTGAACGAGTCAGCGGCAAAGATGCTCGCTTTACCAATCCGGCCGTTTCTAGCTCAACAGAATATCTGCGCTCTAAGGGCAAACCAATCGTCACTGTCAGCGCTGGTTTTGACGGTAACGACACAACCACATTGGTGACACTGGCGCAAGATGCGGTCAAAAAGGAATTCAGCGATAGCAAACTATCAGCATCTGGCCTAAACGCTTCGGACATCTCATTCGACCTAGGACAAGAGTCTGAAAACCAAGACTCCTTCAAAACTTTAGCCCTAGCCTTCCCTATCCTGCTGATGGTCATGTTTGTGCTGCTAGCGATTGAATTCCGGTCGCTGCTGCAACCACTCCTGATCTTTATGGCTATCCCCTTCAGCATCTTTGGTGTCATGCTCGGCCTGTACCTAACCGACAATGCCATTAGCTTCTTCACCATGCTTGGGTTCTTTGCTCTAATCGGCTTGAGTATTAAGAACACCATTCTACTCACCGACTACGCCAACCAAGCTCGACGCAGTGGCCATTCAGCAATTGATGCTGCCGTGGCTGCGCTAGAAGAACGCTTCCGCCCACTGTTTGCCACGAGCGTGACGGCCGTTGTGTCACTGATCCCATTGGCTATCAGCAGCCCATTCTGGCAAGGACTATCAGTCGTACTCATCTTTGGATTGCTATCCAGCACATTCTTGGTCGTGACCGTGTTCCCGTACTATTACCTTGGTGCTGAATTCTTGCGCGCTCGCTTTACCGCCCGCAATTTTATTCTGTGGGCAACCGCTACATTAATTGCCGCTCAAATAGTGGGCGCAATATTTGGTGCGATTATGGGTAAGGCATCGATCGGCTGGTTAGTTATCCTCGCTAGTATCCTGTGGGTCATTTACCAAAGGGTCAACAAAGCCAAAGTTACGCCAGTCACTAAAAAACGGCTAGCAAAAAAGTAAAACTACAGAATCATTGAGCCAATTGCGGCGACGCCAGCAACGGCCATTATGGTTGTGACCATCCAGCCAATTGCTGTGGTTGTAGGCCGGTTGACCCAATCGCCCATGATCCTTTTGTTGCTACTAATCAACACAATAAACGCCAGAACAAGTGGCGCGACTATACCGTTACCAACAGCGGAGTAAATTAAGGCTTTTATCGGGTCAAGACCGACAAAATTCATGCCCAAACCAACCAACATAGAGATAATAATCACCCCATAAAACGCGTATGCTTGATTAAGGTTACGGTTAAGGCCACTCTTCCAATTTAGACTCTCGGCGATAGCGTACGAGCTCGATCCAGCCAGTACAGGGATTGCTAACAATCCAGTACAGATAATACCAACGGCGAATAACAGTGTTGCCTTAGGGCCAGCGAAAGGCTCCAGGGCCTGGGCGGCTTGTGCTGCCGTTTCGATATTGGTAATGCCCGCTTTGTACAGAACACCACCACAGGCTGCAATAATAAAGAACATAACGAGGTTGCTTAAAAACATGCCGCTCCACACATCTACCCGCATGTCGTTGATTTCGTGCTTAGTAGCACCCGCCCTAGCAGCAATCGAGGTTTTTCCAGCAGCAATTTGGTCCTCTACCTCTTGGCTGGTCTGCCAGAAGAAAAGGTAAGGCGATATTGTGGTACCGAGAATTGCACATACCAGCAACACCTGGTCTTGCGTAAATTGCATTTTAGGTACAACTGCCTCACGCAAGACTTCTCCCCAGTTCAAATTAGCTAAGAAAGCAGAGAAAATGTACGCCAGCAGCACAAGTGCCAGCCACTTTAGGTACCGAGCGTACTTCGCATACGGTGTGAGGATCTGCATCAATAAACTCACTACAGCAAAGCCGATAACCATTGTCGTGATAGATAAACTTGGACGAATAAGCTTCGCAGCTTGCGCCATCGCCCCCAAGTTAGCCCCAATGTTAAAGGCGTTCGCTGCGAACAGCAGAATGGTAACTACATGTAGAATGCGACGCGAAAAATGCTTTCGGATGTTACCCGCTAAGCCGCGTCCAGTCACAAAACCAATTCTGGCGCACATTTCTTGTACGACCGACATGAGAGGGAAGGTGACAATACTCAACCACAAGAACTGGAACCCAAATTGGGCACCCGTTTGTGAATATGTTGCAATACCAGAAGGGTCATCGTCTGAAGCCCCGGTCGTCAGGCCCGGGCCTAGCATGTGCCAATACGCTTTGGTTTTCTTGACTACCTGCTCTGGGTGAACTGTCGGGATAGCTTTGGCAACGTGCTCGGCACCTTGAATGGTTTTGTCCAAGGCTTCGGCTGGAGCCTCAGCAACCTTTTTAATAACGGCACCACCATCAATCGTTCTTTTTGTTGGTGTAGAATTGTCGGTCATTATTTAACTCTTCGAGCCTGTTTATGTTTTTCTATTTCATCTCGCATAACTTGGAATTTAGCATGCAATTTATCTAGCTCAGCATCGCTTAAATCTTCTAGGTTGATAAATTTATCGCTTGCACTGCCGATGCTTTCAATAAGTTCATCAAGCTTGAGCTGCATAGACCTGGCATCACGATTTTGCGTATTTTGGATAATAAACACCATTAAAAATGTAATGATGGTCGTGCCGGTATTAATGACGAGCTGCCAGGTGTTGGAGTAGTCGAAAAGTCGACCAGTCAGACCCCAGATAATAATAGCAATTACCGCCAAGAAAAAGGTGGTTGGGTGCCCGACCATGGTTGATATTTTTAGCGCGAATTTACGAAAGCGCTCATTCATAGCCCTAACTGTAGCAGCGCAGCATAAGCTTTACAACTCAGCGGGTTGATTTTGTTGCCAGGCGTTGAAGGCGTCGCGCCCATCTTTCTCCCACCAATCAAGGTAGCGCTGACGAACTGGCTGAACCTTGCCGCGAATATCGGGATCAAAGTAAATCGTCTGACCAAAAGCAGTCTGGGCTAAAGAACCTACCATTTGGAACTGCCACCAGCTCCCCTCGCCAGCTATGTCTTCAAGCAAATCGGGTAAAATACGAGGGCCAAGGACTAGTAAATCTTGATAGCACTGTTCCCGGTCAAACCCGCCCGATAGAAAGATTGTTTCCTCATCAACAATGCTCGCTAGCCGTTGGTACTCTGGGCTCATACGTTCAGGATACCACTACCCACTCCTTGAAGCACAAGCAATATTGTGATACATTCACCTCTGTAGAATGAAAACAAAACTACTGGCTGTGACAACACTTGGATTGATACTTGGCGTGTCGTTATGGCCACGGCAACAATCTTCTTTCGTGGATACGCCAGCGGAGGGTTCAATCCCCGCTTCGGTGGAGACTAAGCCCAAATTAAACACACCTGCGACTGGCAATCCCGCACGACCTGCTGGGCCGTCAGCGACCACTCACCCGCCCGCTCCAAAAGCTGAGGCAACGCAACAAACACTTATTCGCACCGATCAACCCGAAGCAGTGATTGCGGCTGCAAAGCAAAATGGCCTACCAGTCGGATATGTGAGTACGCTCAACGATGGCAGTATCGTCGTCATTGATGCTAAGCCAGATTCGCCAGGTATAGCACACTTGCAACAACTGGTTCCCGGAACGACTATTGCCCCCAATTACCGCTACAAGCCTGCCGCTACTGCCAACGACACCTACTACTCATCGCAATGGGCACTGCATAAAATTAGCATGCCCAGCGCATGGGACATTACTACCGGGTCGCCCGACGTAACCCTTGCGATTATTGATTCGGGAGTGTTATTCAGCCAGACCATCAGCGGCACTACCTATACTCAGAGTGACTTCCCTTTAGCCCGACTCAAAACTAACCCAGGTGAGCAGGGCAACACACAAAATGGCGATGCTTGCTGGACGGGCAGCCCAACCAGCAAAGCAACTAACGCCTGTGACGACGATGACAATGGCTACCTGGACGATTGGCGCGGCTGGGACTTTATGGGTGGTTTTCGCGGTAGCTCGGCGGCCTGCCCGAATCACAACGACTCAACAACGTACCAAGATCCTGACTACCCCAACTATGTGCTGGGCGATAATGACCCTCAGCCATACTCTTGCGACAGCCCAGCCAACGAAAGCGCCCTTAACAAGACCCACTATGACGGTACCTGCACCCAGTTCGTCAGTGCCTGCAGCGTCGGACATGGCACACAAGTAGCATCAGTAGCGGCCGCCGATACTAACAATAGCGCTCACGTGGCTGGAGTTGATCAGCAAGCAAAAATTATGAACCTGCGTATTTTTGATGGCTACGGCTTTACGGACAGCGCCCGGATTGCTGCCGCTGTATTGTACGCAGCAAACAACGGTGCGGACGTTATAAATATGAGTTTGGGGTTCGACCCATGTACAGCAGGCTTTGTTGACAATACGGTCGAATCGGCACTCACAACTGCCAAAAGTGCTGGCGTAACAATTGTTGTTGCGAGCGGTAACGAGAACACGAGTAACGTTTGCTACCC
>CAZTXC010000004.1:0-17884 GCA_964617855.1 uncultured Candidatus Saccharibacteria bacterium
ACAAGGCCTCAGCCACGACCTGGCAGCACTTGAAGCAACAACCACTTCGATCATTGCCAACAACCAAGACGTGTTCGATAACCAGGCTGAGTTCGGCCAACTCACGAGTGCCGCAAAAACTTCAGCCAAAGCTAGGAACCTATGGCTATCACTCTTTGGCGTGGCTATTGCTCTCGCTAGCCTAGACGTATTCCTGACGCTGTCCAGCGCTTACAACCTAGAAAAAGTTCGTGTCCTTAACCATGTACTTTGGTTCGTCTTCGGAACGGTGTTATGTATCGTGACGTTTACCTTCCTTAAGCGTCGTCAAGCCCTATTAACCCAGTTAGCCGACACAGAAGCACATGAATCACAATTGATAGCCCAAAAGTGCGACCTTCTTGGCAGAGCCACAACCGACCTTAGCAATCACGCGAAGCAGCTACGCGCCCGCGCGCGCGGGTTAGAAATGCTGCCTTCTGCCAAGCTACTCTTTAATGGCTTAGCATCGCTCGATACTACGGTAGCGAATTTAAGCAAGGTGACGCACTTTGCATTGCTGCCAACCGATGTACCAATAGTTGGTCTTTCGGCCTACTACGACCGTCAACTTGCTCCACAAATAAACGACATAGCGCTCAAGGGAGGCCTAACAATCAACCATCATATACATGCCAAGACTGGAGTTCAGTTGGCTAATGACGAGATTGACCAGTTGCTCGTGTCGACCGCAAGTAACGCGGCGAGTTTTTCACCAAATGGCACCCCAGTAGACATCACAGGCAAGCCTCGACGGGGTGGTGCCATCATCGAAGTTCGAGACCGAGGAACGGGTATGACAACAGAACAACTTGCCAGTTTATTTGAGCCACTTCGTCAGGGAACCGATACAAAAACCTTTGACCACGGCGGCCTTGGCTTAAACATGTTTGTTAACAAGCTAATCGTCGAAAAGCATGGGGGCACAATCACTGCCACTAGTAAGCCCAATAAAGGCACTACTGTACACATAGCACTGCCCAACCCTAAACGACTTCGTAAACCAGCGAGGTAAAACTTAGTTAGCGTACCAACTAGCATCGTCAAAGTAGGCGGCCGTGCCGCTGTTACCCATGACGATGACCTGTAGGCTTGCTTTGGCAACCGTAGATGATGTTGGTGAGTAACTCATCGCTACATTGCCGGCACCAACCGAGCGGACACCTGTCTTGTATTGACCAGAAATCCAGTTGCCAGCGTTGTCATACTCGTCGATATAAAAGCCGACTTCACCACTTGCGATGGTTTTAACGTTAAGATAGCCATTTAGGCTGTAGGTGCGGCCTGACACTACGGCCACTGTCGGGCTAAATAAGTGTCGGTTAACGGTCGTGCTCGCTAGCTTGACCGAGTTAGTCGCGTTGGCTGGGCTACCGTTGTTTAAAGCGTCTGCAGATATAGTTGTTGGACTATTTGTGCTCCAACCAGCAAGACCTGCATCAAAGGTGCCGTTACTTAGCAAATTAGTGGGAGCTGGAGTGCTTGTTGTCGTCAACGGGAACATCTGTACGTTGTCAACGAAGGCAGTGATACCAGTGTTAGCACCAACCCCAACCTGGTAGCGAATCTTTGCCACTCGGCTAGAGCTGGGCTTGTAATTGAAGTTCACATTCTCAACGAATACACTGCGCTCGCCGCCCTTGTATTGGCCAGAAATCCAGTTGCCAAAACCATCATACTCGTCGATATAGAAACTGGCTTCGCCACTGGTTAGCTTTTGCATGTTTATGAACGTTCGTAGTGAGTAGGTAGTGCTCGGGTCGACGGCAATTTGCGAAGAGAACAAGTGTGCTGGACGATTTGTCGCTACCAGCTTGGCTGAGTTGGTGGCGTCAGGGTAGCTACCGTTTGTGCCACTATCTTTACTGACTGCTGTTGGCACGTCCGTGCTCCACCCACTAGCAATGCCGCTATTGAAACTACCGTTGCTAAAGAGGTTGATGTCACTGGTGACTCGGCCCTGATTTACGTTTGCATTGGTAATGCCTTTGGTCTTTGCATAGGCGGCGATGGCATCAAGGTCTGCAGTCTTGTACTCGTAATCATCTGGATTGGTGCTGGCATTGGTTTTGATGTCATGGAACACCAGTATTAACCATTGCTTGTTGGCAACAGCAGCGTCGATGTAGCCCTTAACGGTGGCGACAGATACACCAGCTTGGACCTGCTGAACACGCAGCAAATAGTCACTTGACGGCCAGTTGTTATAGCCGGTGTCGGCAAAGCCTCTTTGTGTGGCGTAGTACTTAGCGATTTGTGCAAGAACGGGCGGTGTGTAGTCGCCATATGGCGTGGCAAAATCGGTAGCGGTAATTCCTTGGGCAGCAAGCGCTGTTCGGCTATTCGCCAGCTCGGCAGTCACCTGAGCAGGCGTCAAGACGTTTGGCTGACCGTCTTCGGCATCGCTTGAGGCAAGATATGGATGGCTAACCGTATGGCTGCCAATTTCCCACTTGTATGTGTTTTGGAGCTGCTTAATCTGCGCCCATGTCATATAAATAGCATCTGTGTTGGCGTGACAGGTATTGTTGGCAGACGTCATACCAACGCAACCGGTTG
Source organism: uncultured Candidatus Saccharibacteria bacterium (assembly GCA_964617855.1). Classification (GTDB taxonomy): domain Bacteria; phylum Patescibacteriota; class Saccharimonadia; order Saccharimonadales; family CAZNVG01; genus CAZTXC01. The sequence goes on from CAZTXC010000004.1 coordinate 2,578, forward strand.
TTACATAACTGGTGCCGGTGTAGCCGTACTTAGCCAAGGTGGGTGCTGCCTGGGTAATGGTACTCTTTAGGCCATCATCAAAGGTAAAACTTAGTTTGGCAGTTTGCGTAGCATTGACAGTTGCAGCCCGTGCTGTGAGTGGTGTGGCGAACAATGATAATCCAATAACTGCGACAGATACCAGATTGACAAACTTTTTAAGAGAGCGGGGCATAGGTGTAATAGCCTTCCTTATGGTTAAATAGTTCCCGTACGGCCCACCGCTTTGTCGCGAATTATATAATACTAGTAGAGTTATTGCAATGTCGTCCAAACAAACTCGTGCTACCAAGCGTTTTTATATTCCCACCCAGTCTCGAGGTGTATTGTTGGTGACATTATTAGTGGCAGCCTCCACGCTCGGTCTCCTCGTGAGTGGTTGGCGCCCTTCCCGCCCAAGCCAGGAAACAACCCGACTTGTGTACGAATCTGAGCAATGGAAAAACCAACCAGGGGCTAGCATACGAAACTTTCGGACGGAGTTTACTCCTTCAACTAGCACTATTCTTGCCATCAACGGGAACGATGATCAACCCAACCCAGCAATTAATATTGGCGGCCAATACCTACGCTTTGTTGGCGACTTTACGATCGATGCTGCAATGAATAACCTGGATGCAAGTATTGCGACGTTTCGGTTATATGCTGAGCCACCAACCATTTATGATGAGTGGCGACGCGAACCAGCAAGTATTGCGGTGCGAACAGAATCAAAACGAATAGTCGCAAGTTTTTGGGATGGCACCCAAAGTGAACCAATTAAAACAGCAGCGATACCCCGTGAGCAGGCCAGTCAGCAACTACTGAGCTTCCGTCGGGCAGGCAACGATCTGGTCATTAGTATCAACCAGCAGCCCCTGTTCACATTTCCGGCAAAAGACCTATTCGCCAAGGACACATTATGGTTTGGGGCTGAAGAGGCCGTCGACGACTGGCAGCTATCATCATTAACAATCGCTGCCACCAACAGCCCGATTAGTTTGATTGATCCGCTCTCTGATACGCCCAGTTATCGAGCCGGGCTAGCTAATCATATTAACAGTCTGCGAAAAGATTTTTCGATAGGCGCTGCAGTGAGCTTATACCCTCTCGTCAGCAATATTAAGTACCACAAGATTGCAACAACCGAATTCTCCAGCGTGACGCTAGAAAACGAGCTAAAACCGCAATTCATCCACCCGAGTGCAGCCAGCTATCGCTGGCAGGAGGCCGATCTGCTCGTAGACATCGCCCACAAAAATAGCCAAGCTATTCACGGACACACACTAGTATTCGGCGAGGCTAACCCGCGGTGGATGCGCGACGCCGAACCAGCACAGCGAGAAGCCATCATGACAGAACATATCGATACGGTGGTAAAGCACTTTGGTCATTCAATCACTAGCTGGGATGTGGTAAACGAACCGCTGTCGGACGAAAGCGATCACTATCGTAATGGCGGCAACGGCTTGCGTCGTCACTTGTGGTACGAAGCTATGGGGGAAAGCTACATTAACAAAGCTTTCGTTGCAGCACACAAAGCAGACCCGAACGCAAAACTCTACCTGAATGATTACGGCCTAGAAGCTGACGGCCAGCGCTGGACGGCGCTCCTGGCCTTACTGCAACGACTTAAAGCTGCGGGCACGCCAATCAATGGCATTGGGTTTCAGGCTCATATTTACGAAGAAGGCGATACGGTTGATGGCACAGTACTAAGAAGACACTTTGATGAACTCGCTGAGCTCGGTTTGAGCGCACGAGTGTCAGAGTTGGATGTGTACGGAGACAATCCAGCGGTCCAAGCCGAACAGTACGCCACAGTACTGCAAGCCTGCCTGCAGGCCACCAACTGCACCACCCTAACCACCTGGGGCATAACTGACCGCTATGGCTCAACAACGACAGAAGACAGTTACCCAGCCGAATATGGTAACGACTTGTTATGGGACAAAGACTTCAAGGAAAAGCCAGCCTATAGGGCCTTGTTGAAAGCAAACAAACCGAACTAGCATAAGCATCTTATAAACTATACTTTACATCTAGTCATATATATGTATAATTTGTGACTGTACAGATGTTCTGGTGGGAAACGTCGGCATAAATTAATAAAGGAGTTTGCAATGTACGGAAAAGTCCTTTCAGCAACCACGGTTCCTGCCGCTATTGTTCTACCGAACACAGGCTCTAACCGCGCTCTTGCTACAGCTGCAGCCATCACCTTGGCAGTAGGCGTAGCTGCAACAGTTACTACTGTTGCTCGCTTCATCGCTAAAAAGGCTTACAACGCCTAAGCGAAAAGCTTAACTGGAGGGAGGGGGAGTAGCTTCAATAGGAGTGCGCCCCCTCTTTTTAATTATGAGATTACGGTATCAACTTAGTCTTGGCCTCGTTCTAATATTTACCGGCCTCGTTCTCGGCTACGAGCCCTATATGCAGCGTCGTCAAAACGCCATCTCCCCCACGCCATCAGAGCAAGTAGTCGTTCAGACCGTTACCACTAATGACATAAACACCCAGCCTGTCGAAGGTAAGCCTGTGCGCATTCAGATCCCCAGCCTCGGCATTGATCTACCAGTTATCGACGGCTACTACAATGCACGAGAGCGATCTTGGACCCTAACAAATACCAAGGCGCAGTACGCAACCATTACACCCAAGGCTAACAACATCGCCGGCAACACATTCGTGTACGGCCACCGCTTGCACAATGTCTTTGGGCACCTGGACCAAATTACTAGCGGCGCCAAAGCTGTTATTACTACAGATAACGGCCACACCTTCACCTACACTTTCCGCAGCTCGCGCGAAACAAGCCCTAATGACGACTCGCTGTTTCGCTACCAGGGTGCGCCAATTCTCACTTTACAAACCTGCTCAGGTGCCTGGGATCAAAATCGTCGATTATTCACCTTTGATTTTACGGGGGTAGTGTAGATGCTCAACACAATACTTCTTTGGGCTTTTGTGGTGATGGGCTCCATTAACTTGCTGCACTTAGCGCTCTATCTTGTTGGGGCTAATATTTACGACATCCAGCGTTTTCGCGCCCAGCATCAGAATAAGCGTCGCAAACCTGCACGACGGGCAAAGTCCGATCCACTGACTTCAGTTAAAAACCAGGCCCTCGCATCTCTCGAAGCACTCCTAGGCAATGAATCTGTCGACCCAGCACTCAAAGCCGAATTCCTCATCAATAAATATCGTGAATATCGACGGATCGATGACTATCTTGCTGCCAAAAACATGATCCGACATATTACTAATCGCCGCTCGCGACGCAGTTACGCTAAGGAGCTGTCGCGAATGAAGCGCTCCCTGCCCTACCAAAAAAAGCCTGCAAAACTTCAATTCGGTGGCAAGGCGCCGTTGGTATCAATTATCATCCCAGCCCACAACGAAGAAGTAACAATCGTTCGATGCCTAGAGTCGATTCGTAAGAGCACCTACCGTAAATTTGAGATTATTGTTCATAACGATCACAGCACCGACGCAACTGGTAAACTTGTCAAAGAGTACCAGACCAAACACCCCCACCTGACACTTCACCTGATTAATCGACGACATAACGTGGGCAAGGCAGAAGGCGTGAATCATGCTATCCGAACACTAGCTACCGGCGATTTGATAATGACCTTGGATGCAGATTGCATCCTCCACAAGCGAGCGTTAAAACGCACGGTTGACTACTTCCACGATCCAAATATTGTTGGTGTCGCAGCCAATGTGCGCATCATGGACCACCCGACAATTTTGGGCTTGGTGCAAAAGTTCGAGCATTTGATTGGCTATCGATCGAAAAAACTTTACACCGTTATAAATTGTGAAATCATCGTTGGCGGTGTTGCTTCTACCTATCGCCGTGATGTATTGGAGGCGGTTGGTTTGTATGACACCGATACGCAGACAGAAGACATTGGCTTAAGCATGAAGATCTCGGCATACGGTAACCGCGATCAAAAGATTATTTACGCCGCAGATGTAGTAGCCATGACGGAGCCCGTTCAGACATTCTCGGCTTTACTTCGCCAACGGTACCGCTGGAAGCTCGGAATGATTCAAAACCTTGTTAAGTACAAGCGACTAACCGCTAACTTGAGCCGACGCTATAGCAAAAGCCTTACCCTATATCGAATTCCGATGGCGTTCTTAAGTGAGATGACGTTGCTATTTGAGCCTTTCTTGCTCGGCTATCTGCTGTACCTGTCGATTGTTTACCGTACCGGCGGGCTATTCTTTGGCGCATACATCGCCCTTACTGTGTATGTGCTCCTGACAATCTGGCCCGACGAGCACGCTTCGTTCTGGAGAAAAGTCCAGATGACGCTGTATGCCCCCATACTTTACTTCGTGTTCTATATAATGGACGTCGTGCAGGTTGTGGCTATTTTTAGAGTTCTATTTAGCCCACGCAAAGTGCTCCGTAAAAAGGCGACGGGCAGCTCGTGGGTTTCACCAAAACGAGATGGTCAACAAGCTGACTTCGTATAAGCAGCGCCTTGGGTACGCTATACTAGTAAAAAAGGAGATCGCCTGTGTTTAAACGCTTACGCAACTTTGTTAGTAGTTACCCTGAATTAATGTTTGTCATCCTAGCCATTGGCTTAGGTGGCATACTCGACCTCAAGGGTTTTGACTCCATATCTCACTGGGTACTCGGTGGCACTGCAATACTTGCGGTCATCCCAATGCTCTGGGAGATGTATAAGACGCTACGCGATGGCGAATTTGGCATCGACCTCCTAGCCGCAGTAGCCATTATTACTTCTGTGCTGCTAAACGAGTATTGGGCGGCAATGGTTATTGTATTAATGCTAACTGGTGGTGAGGCGCTTGAAGATTACTCAGAAGTACGGGCTAAAAAAGAGCTCACGGCGCTTATCTCAAATGTCCCAACCAAAGCCCACCTCGTAAAGGGTCGCTCTGTCGTTGATGTGCCTTTGGCAGAAGTGAAAGTTGGGCAAACCTTGGAGATTCGTCCTGGCGACATGGTGCCCGTAGACTGCGTAATTACCGAGGGATCTTCGAGTTTCGATGAATCAAGTCTAACCGGCGAGAGCCTTCCTGTGGATCGCGGCGAGGGCGACCAATTGCTCAGTGGGTCTGTTAACGGCGAAACGCTGGTCCGAATTAAAGTATTAGCCACCAGTGAAAACAGCCAATACGAACAAATAATTCGATTAGTCCGTGAAGCCTCGCAGACCAAGTCAAACTTTGTCCGCTTGGCCGACCGCTATAGCATACCGTTCACCATCATCTCATTTGCAATAGCCGGTACAACCTGGGCTCTATCTGGTGATCCTGTCCGATTCCTACAAGTAATCGTTGTAGCCACGCCCTGCCCTCTACTATTAGCTGCTCCGATTGCCATTATTTCCGGTATGAGTCGAGCCGCTAAACACGGCATCATCGTCAAAAACGGCACAGCTCTGGAACGGCTCAGCGCCGCTCGCTCAATTGCCTTCGATAAAACCGGCACATTAACCAGGGGTGAGCCAGTTGTTAGCGAGGTCACCTCATTTGACAAGTCATACTCTAAAGCCGAAATCATTCGTTTAGCGGCTAGTTTGGAACGCAGCTCCAATCATGTCTTGGCTCAAGCGATTGTTAATCAAGCCGCTGAACAAGGCCTAAAACCAAAGAAAGCTTCTAACCTGAGTGAGACAGCTGGCCTGGGCGTCAGCGGACAGGTTGGTCGTCAAACTGTGGCAATTGGTAAGGCGGCATTCATGAAGCAACTAGGCGCCAAACTACCCAAAGGGAGTAAAGCCGACGTGACGGCGGTTCTTGTGGCCGTTGATGGAGCTGTTGTTGGCGGTGTTTCATTTGCAGATGAAATTCGACCAGAAAGTAAAGCAACCATTGCCTCGCTAGAATCACACGGTGTGGCCAATGCGGTCATGATTACCGGCGACAACAAAAAGACAGCTGACCAAGTGGCAAAATCTCTGGGAATTACGCAAGTTCACGCTGATTGCCTGCCAATAGATAAGCTGCACATAATTAAAAATCTTCCCGAAAATCAGCGACCAGTTGCCTTTGTTGGTGACGGCGTCAACGATGCGCCGGTCCTAGCTGCAGCCGACGTCGGTATTGCGATTGGCGCACGTGGCAATACGGCCGCTAGCGAATCCGCAGATGTGGTAGTAATGTTGGATGACCTCAGCAAGGTTGCTCAAGGCGTAGCTATATCCAAACGAGCCGTTAACATTGGCCTACAAAGTATTCTAATTGGTATCGGCATTAGTGTTGGGCTAATGGTAGTTTTTGCGACGGGAAAGTTTAAGCCGGTCTATGGCGCTGCCCTCCAAGAAGTCGTTGATGTTATTGTCATCATCAACGCACTTCGAGCCCACCGAGGCTAGCCGGGTTTATTGCTTTTCTATGTCCAGGTCTTGAACGCGAGAATAGCTGTAAGCGACCATATCGAAGCAGTAGGTGCCCTTCGGGTGAGATGCCGTTTGCGACACATACGATAGTCCAACATTCTGATCCCGATAGTAGCCTTCGTAGTCATTACCTGTTTCGGTTAAAAAGTCAGCACATAATTTGTACTTATACGCCTTGCTATAGCTGTTTGAACCCGTTGAGCCTTTTTGTTCGTAGGTGTAGGCATGCTTGGCGCCACGAGCAAGAACTTTTTCATCTAGCTTTAAATCATCTAAGCCACCCGGGAGCTTACCTTCCTGCCTAACGTATTCGCTTATCTTTTGGTCTATGACGGAAATATCTTCAAGTGTTTGCTTGTCGGTAGCTGCTCCCCGAGTTGGCCCAATGCTTACCCCAAACGCAACAAATGACAATAGCAAGGCCAGCCCTGAGACCATTAAGGCCACGCCAAGGCGAGATGGCTTGCCGTCAGCTTTGCGTGAAATTGCAAGCAGCATTAACAAATGGAGACCGACCAAAACAAAGCTGGCTATGCCATATGCCAAAGCCTCGCTTCCGGTGCTTTCTTTTATGAGTGGCGATAGCAACAAATACACACCTGCCAGCCCGTACCCAACGCTAGCTAAAATACTGTAAAAGACGGCTAGATTGAGCAGTATTTTACGAGGGTGCTGTTTGTATCTCAGCGGGTGGAGCTCCTCTTCACCTAAGGTACGTCGCAGTAACAAGGCAAGCAGTGGGAACACTACAATCGCGTACGAGACCGTCCCTAGTATCCAAGCCGAATCGATACCCTCACTGCTACGGTGGCCAAGAATATACCCAGCCAAGTAATAAATTGGGTAGTTGCTGAGCCAAATAAAGCTAACGAGGAAGAGGTTGCTCAGCAAATACTCAAGCACGTAAAACCGAGTATGAGCAGCCCAGGCGGGTCCTTTATAGCGGGCTCGCGGTGAGGCTGCAGGGTGACTATTCATGTCATGAAGATGATCGGCTGGAGGCGCTGGTACGTCGGGAGTAACAACCGCTGGTTCGGGCTTGGGTGCAATATGGTTTGCTGGATAATATGGCTCGGCTTTAGGAACAGTTCTGACCGGTATGTCGGTAACGCCGCGACCAGCGGCTGGTAATTCAGGCTCCTGTTCGCCGGCTGGCAGTTCTGGATAATCACTCAGTGGCTCGGGTACCGGGTGCTCTTGATTGTGCATACGCTTACTATACACGAGGTTACCCGTGCCTTACAGCTTGCTTTTTTACGTCTTCGTGCCATAATACTACCACCGATCAACCTCTGTGGTTGGTTCGTTTTTTTGACAAGCAAATGAGACTGGAGGTTAGGTGAGACCGACAACACGCACTAAGCGACGCAACCAGGCAGTCATACTCGAGAGCGTCGCCACCCTGACGTTCGTGGCAGGCGCACTGACGGCTGCCACGTCCGACCTCGCCAGATACCTTCCCTATCTACTGATAGGCCACGGCATGGTCTCGGCAGGCTATCTGGTGTGGATGTGGCGCAAATGCTTCGTGGTCATCTTCCACGACGACTTCGATGGCGAGACACGCCGCTACTTCGGCAAGTTGATGCTCCTCGCGCCGCTCCTGGCTGTGATCTGGCCAGTCAACTGGCTGCACACGGCAACGACATGGTGGCTCGAAAGGCGCAACCATTACGTCGAGTGTGGCAAGTGGGACCGCCTGACCGACTGGGAGCACCTGCGCACCCTCGAAGCCGATGACCAAAGCGCGGCACTCCAGCAGTTGACCGAACGGCGCATTAGCCGCTACCGCTGGCTGGTCGTCGCCCGGGCGGTGTTGTTTGCCTACCGAGCAACTGTTGCGATGATCCTGGCTGCCGTCTTGCTCACGCTGTTCGCTCCCTTCGTTGCGATTAGCATCCTTGGCTACCCTGTCGGGTACTGGCTGACATACCGGTGTTGGCACCGTCACAACCAGTGGCGAGTGAACAATCCCAGCGTCATGTTCTCGACAGGCAACGGCGTCGTTCCGTACAACCAGCAACATGCCGTCAGTGACGCCAAGTACGAGGCACTCCGCTGGCCGATCACCCAGGCACTCAATGTTGCGGGTCTGGCGCTGTACTTGGTCGTCCTGGCACCCGTCGCGAAACGGCTGGATGACTGGAGCGCCGCTAGCACCAAACCCTTCGAGGTTGCCTTCGCCACTCCTGAGCACCCGCCGGGAAGCTACTACCTACGCCACCGTAGCGTGGTCTGCCACGTGCCAGCCGACGCCATCGTCTGGTCACCAGAGATGCTGAACTAGCATCGTAGATCGTGCGACAAGCAGGTGAGTGGGCCTTCCCCAAGGAACGCGGAGCCGCACCGCTCCCTTCACTCATCTGCTTGTCGCACACCATCATTACCTGATTACACTTTTATAACCTACCACTAGCCGAGACCACTGGCCTCTGTTATACTGGGCCAGTTACACACCGTCGGGGTGTGGCGCAGTTGGCTAGCGCGCGCGGTTTGGGACCGTGAGGTCGGAGGTTCGAGTCCTCTCACCCCGACCAGTTATAATCTGATATAACATGACCGAATCTTTCCCAGAATTTACCCTCAAATCAAACCTTAGGATGCCCGCAAGCTTAGTGGTAGATTTATACCAATACTTGTTATCACAAGATGTGCAAATATGGGTTGATGGCGGCTGGTGCGTTGATGCGCTACTCAGCAAACAAACGAGGGAGCACGCCGACCTAGATATAGCACTTGATCATAAAGACGAACAACGAATGAAGGAGCTACTGCACGAGCGTGGCTACCGTATTGTTCAAACCAACGATAAAACTCAGTGGAACTACGTATTAGGTGACGGCAAGCATCTGGTTGACGTGCATGTATTCGGCTTTGATGACGCTGGCAACAATGTGTATGGTACGAAATACCCTCTTGAATCATTATCTGGTAGTGGCACCATCAATGGCGTAGAAGTACGGTGCATTAATCCGGAGTGGATGCTCAAGTTCAAATCCCACCCAAAGCAAAACGATGTCGACAGATTCGACATAACTAGTTTAGAAGGTCGAGCTAACTAGCCTCAATTGTCCCGCACGCCAAGCGCGGCCCGCCGCTGTGTCCCGAACCACTCTCACCAGGTGTATGAGGGTCAGCATTGCCGTGTACCATCAATGATGTGCCCTCTGGCGCAGACTCTTTTCCTAACAAAGAAACAGGGCCATCAGATAATGTCACGCGCGTGGTAATTGCCTCTAACACTCCATTTCCGTCCTTACCTACGGTAATGCTCGGTAAATCTCCAGCATGGTAGCCATGGTTAGCATCTGGGTCAGTATTACCACTAGGCCCAGGGTCAAAATGGCCGCCTGCGCACTTGAATCCATCACAATCGCAAGCACCCTTTTCGTGAAAGTGGACGGCATGCTTTCCCGGGGTTAGTACCGCAGGATCACCTTGCAGCTCTAGCCGCAGATGCACATATTTGGCGCCGTCAATGTCGTATTCAGTCAACGTTGCAGCTCCATCGACGTTCGGCCCGGCGACGGTGGCGCGTGCAGTTGCAGTCACTTTTTTACCTTCGGCGTTTAAATCAACTTTCATAGCTTGCCTCGTTACCCTTCTAGTATACGCTAGGGCTGCGACATGTTACGGATCGGCGTAACTATGTTCTCGTTAAACCAGGTATCAAACAGGCCCGATTTAATAGAAACCCAAACCGCTACAATACCCACACCTATCAATACAAGCCATAGCGCACGCCTGACAATATGGATAGTCGCCGTTGACGCCCCAAAGCTACCAGAGACGGCTTTTTCGGCGGTCAACTCATCTAGTGGTTTGGTGCGCGGGGTGCCAATCAAGTGGGGACGATGCTTTTTGGGTTTGGGCGGGCTGGCCGTAACTATTGGCGGGGGCACCGGGGGTGGGGTACTCATAGCCTTGGCGTCTTGCGGCGATACCGTGCTGGGCTGAGTGGGAGCTGGCGCTTGCGGAGGCGTTGACGCTACGGGTGGTGGAGCCGCTACAGATGGTGTAGGTGGCGCTACCTGTGGTGTGGGGTCCGCTACCGGTGTGGCAGGCGCTGGCGGCTTGGGTGCAGGGGCTGGAGTTGGCACCTCATTTGAGGGCGGAGGGTCTTGTAGCGTGTTAGCTGCCGCTGGCAGCACTTGTGGGGCAGCAGCAGGCGCAGGCTTTGGCGGCGGTTCGGGCGCTTCGACGGTCGGCAACGTCATTGGTGCCACCGGGGTTTCGCTCGGCTCAGCCTGAGCCGCATCAGATGCAGCAGGTTTCGCGATTGGCTGAATAATCTTTTGCGTGATTGGCAGCGGCCGGGGAGCAGGCACCGGCGTTGCGGTGTCTGGCGCAGCAGGAATATGGGGAGCGGCGGGAACATCAGCTGGCGGAGGTGTTGCCCCTTTCGCGATTGACTCAATCTGGGCTAATGTTAACCCACTACCCCTATTGGGTCGCTTCGGTGGAGGGTTGGGAGTTGGTGGCTCAGGCATTTTGCTTATACTTTCTCAAGATTGATTATGCGGGGCAGCTATCCTAACGGTCAAGCTGTAAACTACCAGAGCCAACCCTGGGCAAAATGGGCGAATAGTTGTAAGATATAACCTACTAAGGAGCTGGTAGTGAAATACGCCTTTGTCTGTGTCACCATTCTGATGGTCTGGATCGCTGTCATCATCATCGCCTCGCTCATCCCTAAGGGCGAGCAGGTTTATAACTTGTATAAATTACTTGTCATGTTTACCCTTGTACTGTTCTTTATTGGCTTCGGCCGCGTAAAATAGCGAGCATTACCTATGGCTAACAGAATCTCTGTCCGAGAACGTCGCCAGCGAAGCGCCATGCTTATGCGCACCGTCAGCCGGGCCTACTGGCATTACCGTCGGCAGCAATTCCCCGAAATGGGACAGATTATCTGTGATGGCTTCGTCGAAATGGGTGGGGTGTACGTTAAGTTTTTACAGGGCGTGCTGGTGCGCTCTAGCCTCATTAAGAACTGGCATAGCCCAGAACGCCTGCGTGTATTTGAAGACTTAGACACCGAAGAAATTGACGTACTGGCGGTCCTGCGCAAAGAACTTCCACCCACTGCCCTGGCCAGTATCGCGCAAGTCAACCCTCACCCATTTGCGGCAGGGTCGTTTGGCCAGGTCTATATGGCCGAGTTGCGTGATGGCCGGAGAGTAATCATCAAAATACTACGCCCCAAAATTCGCGAGTCGCTATCGTTCGATCTAAAACTACTATCGCGATTTATTCGTATGACAAGTGGTTGGTTAACGAACAACATCGATATCGACTTCGTGTCAGCCTTTGCCGACTTTAAACGCGCTACGATTGGTGAAACTGACTACCGCGAAGAAGCTCGTTTTGCGCGAGAAATGTTCGACCACTACAAAGACCATCCAACCATGGTAATTCCCGAGACTTTCCTTGACCTATGCACAGAGACATTAATTGTGCAGGAATACATTGACGGCATCAGCTTAGCAAAACTAGTCATGATAAAAGAAGGTGGTGCCGATGTACATACCTATGTGCAACAAACAATTGGGTCTGACCTAGATGAGCAGCTGTACACGCTTGGGTATGAGTCGTTATACGGCGTGTTCAGCATGCCACGCATCCAAGGCGACCCACATCCAGGCAACGTTCGGCTACTACCGGGAAATCGAGTTGGGTTGATAGACTTTGGTATATCTGCCCGCTCACCTAAACACAAAGCCGCCTTTTTAGGTGTGCTTCGGGAGTACGAAAAAATGGTCGCCGGGAACCCCGACATCGTTGCATTCTTTGGCGAATTTTTACGGTTCTTCGTTGGCGATCTGTATAAAGCCCTCAAAACCGTCAGCAAACATACTGGTGATAGCGGGTTAGAAAGTGATGACTTAGCCGAACATGTAGGCTCCCTGGCAAAATATGCTTTTGATGAAGGTGGGGAGAATATCGATTTGCAGCAGCTGGTTTCGCAAGGTAGCTTGCTTGCCACCATAAATAAGACCATTAACTCACAAAACCGTTTTGGAATCATTGTGCAGTTAGAAGCTAGTGATGTACTGCGAGCCGCTCAAACCTATGCCGGCATGATCCACAGCCTTGGTGCAAGCGATGTCCTTCAGCGGGTATTTCATGATGTAGTAGCTGATGCCACAAAACACCAACACAAGCTGGGCATGCATTTAGAACAAGACAACACCCTCTCGCTGCAAGACTCGCTCGACATCATCAGTCGCTGGTTAGAACGAGTCGCCGAGAAAGATCCGCAACTCTTTCAGATGATAAGTAAACGTGTTAGGGTGGGGTAAAAGGAGATGGTAATGATCAAAGACTTATTACTTTTTGTAAAGTATCCGTACGCAGCTGTTATTATCGCCACCATATGGCTCGGCACCGCGGCACTGATCGCCATTGATCGATCCCTCCCGGTCGTCAGCATGACTATGATAAACATGATCGCCAGCTGCATCATTGCTGTGATGGGTTTTCAGGGCAAGAAAGAGTAACTAGGCTACTGCTTGGTAGTGGCAATAATTTGTTGGATAGATTCGGCACGTCCAGTTGAGGGGTCGATAGCGGCGAGTACTGCGCACAGTTGCCTGGGCCCCTCGGTCTCTAGCACATTATAATTCTTCTCTTCATCACGCATACGCTCAATGATGTTGCCGGTTTTTACCCCAAGTACTGATTGCTGCGTGCCACACATGCCAACGTCGGTTATGTAGGCAGTGCCGCCGGGTAAGATTTGTGCGTCTGCGGTAGGGACATGCCAGTGATCACCAACTGCCAAGCTAATCTTGCCGTCAACGTAAAAGCCGAAGGCCCGTTTTTCGCTACTATAATCGGCATGGAAGTTAATAACAATTGCGGCCGGTAGTGGTTGAAGTTCACCTAAAATTGCATCGATTGTTTGTAAAGGATTCTCAATAATTATCTGTGGCTTATTGAACATGGTGCCGAGGATTGAAGCCACCACCACGTCACCATGAACAGTACGATGACGATACCACCGCTTTCCCTCGTTGGCCTTCATGTTGGCTGGAGCGATCACCGGGCTAGATGGGTCTACGAGTAACGGCTTAAGCTCTGATCGCTCTACCGTGTGGTTCCCACCGCTAAACACATCGACACCGGCTTTTTGTAACCTGGCCATATCTTTGCGCGACATACTCTTACCATTAGTAACATTCTCAGCCTGAGCAATGACAACGTCTACACTGTGTTCTATGCGCAGGTCCGGTAAGTTCTTCTCGACGACCTGGACGCCTGGCTCCCCCATAATGTCGCCCAAATACAGTATGTTCATTATTGTTTTGGCACCATCCACGATGGCCTTGGTGCATCAAAAGCTACTTTTGGTTCGTGGCCAAGCTTGCCACTTGGCACGTCGTACTCTGTTCGATACGCAGCCACGGCATCGCCGAATACTGCGTCGCTCCAATCAAACCCAAGACGGCTCGTCAGCTCTCGCACGTGCGCTTCACTCCCAGCTTCGATTTCGATGAACGGAGATAACCACGGCCATATATCGAGAACAATTTCTCCTCCATCCAGCGTCCAGGTCTCACGCTTCGATTCCTGAAAACTACAACTCACCAGCCCGCAAGCTTCTAACAATTTGGCAGTTTCTTCAAAGCTCGATACATCAACGCCAATCTCCTTGGCGTTGTCGACGCTGTGCTCGCCAGGGAACTGCTTGTAGGTTAGTGTCACTTTATTACCTTCATCGCGTAACCGCAAAAAACCATGCTCTTTTTGTAGCTTGTTATCAGGATGATCGAATATATGCCGACGCATCAGCCGCATAGGTTGCTCGAGCTTTGCCCCAGCCGCCTGTAAACGTTGGCGCACTTCGTCGTGGTCCACCTTACAAAACTTAACTTCAAACTCAGTCTGCATCTTACTCAACCAGTGACGTTTCAATATACAGCGCATCGTGGTTAAACGACTCGAACAGGCTATCTAGGGCACGCAGACGGTGAGGTGCGACATGAGAAGACAGCTCGTGCCGGCTGAGGAACTTTATGCCATGAGTTTTTTCGCTGGCCTCACCAAGAAGCTGTAGCTGATGCTTGCTGAGCATGCCAGCGCTAAAGTAAAAATGCAGGAAGTCGAGGTAATCTTTATACTTGGCCGCGTAGTTAACACCCAACAGACGGACTTGACCTGGATACATCTGCAAGCCAGTCTCCTCATGTAGTTCGCGTAGGGCGCCACTTTGTGGAGACTCTCCTTCTTCGACAACACCACCGGGTAATGCCCAGAACTCGTCTTTGTCTGACATAACGACGAGGATCTCCCCTTGGTTATTCCACGCCACAATACTCGCCGCACACCGCTTTGCTGGCAGCTTGTTATGCCAAGCCAGGTTTTGCTCTGCTGTATACGGGCTACTCATAGCTATATGGTACTACTTGGCAAACTCAATGGCACGTGTTTCGCGAATAACGTTCACTTTGATCGTACCTGGATACTGCATGGTCGATTCAATCTTGTTAGCAATATCTCGCGCTAACTTGATTGAGCTTAAGTCATCCATCTTCTCGGGCTTAACAAATACGCGAACTTCACGACCGGCACTAATGGCATAGGATTTCTCGATCCCCTCGAAGCCGTTGGCAATGTTTTCGAGATCGCGCATGCGCTCACCAAAGTTCTCGGCAGAGATATTTCTGGCACCTGGACGTGAGGCGCTAATCGCATCAACCACGCGGACAATCAAGGCTTCAACTGTCGTAGCTTCCATGTCATCATGATGGGCTTCCGCGGCATGAGCAATCGCTTCTTCAACACCATATTTACGGAGCATCTCCCCAGAGATGTGGTGGTGCTTGCCTTCGATTTTGTGGGTCAGCGCCTTACCGAGATCATGCACTAGAGCAGCAAACTTAGCTACGCGCACATTT
>CAZTXC010000004.1:17894-27532 GCA_964617855.1 uncultured Candidatus Saccharibacteria bacterium
GGTAGAGTGCTTGAGAACGTTCTGGCCATAACTGGTTCGGTACTTCAGTTCACCGAGTAGATGCAACACTTCGGGCGGAACCCCAACGACACCAACTTCTCGAGCAGCATCTTCACCAGCCCGTACAACATCTTTTTCAACTTGCTTCTGTGCTTTCGCAACAACCTCTTCAATACGCCCCGGGTGAACACGGCCATCCTTAAGGAGCATCTCCAAGGCAATTCGCGCTACTTCGCGACGGACCGGATCAAAGCTGGAGAGAATAATCATACCGGGCGTATCGTCAACCAAAATGTCGACACCGGTCTCTCGCTGCAAGGATTGAATGTTGCGGCCCTCTTTACCGATGATGCGCCCCTTCATTTCTTCATCTTCTAGCTTGACAGCCGTCACGGTTCGTTCGGCTGTTACCTCGCTACTCATGCGCTCCATAGCGCTGGTTATGATAACCGCCGCCTGCTCCTCTGCTTGATCCTTAGCTTCGTTTTGCAGCTTAACAACCAAGCCAGTCAAATCTTCTTTGATGTCCTTTTCGGTCATCTGCATCAACTTTTCGGCAGCTTCTTTTTTGGTGAGCTTAGCGACACGCTCTAGCTTTTCTTGCTGCTTGTTACGCACTTCGCGAATGCTGTTCTTAAGGTCTTCGACTTCGTTCTCGCTATCACGGAGTTTTTGCGAGCGCTTGTCGAGTTCATCAAGTTTCTTGTCGAGCGCTTCCTCGCGCTTGAGCAAACGCTCTTCTAGATCCTTAGTTTCTCGACGTCGTTTCTGCTCGTCTTTACGCGCCTCGTCGGCAATATCAGCGGCTTCTTTTTTGGCCTTAGTAATTAACTCAGTTGCTTCTTTTTTGGCTTTGGTGAGCGCCTTGTCCGCCTCAGCCTCCGCACTCCCTAGTTTCTTTTTGGTAGCTGCATTATTTGCAGCAAAACCGACAGCAACACCGGCCACTGCGAGAGCAATGGAAATCGGCTCCATACACGTCCTTTCTATCGGTACCGCCGGTGCTGCCCTAGACAATCGCTATCACGTCACTAGTCTACTTGGGCTCACGGGTGGTGGTTCGAATTTGTGGTTATTTGCAATCAATGGACACGCGCAAGTGAATGTATCCTAAACTGATAATACAACGAAAATAGTGGTTGTTCAATCTTCGGCTGCGTCGGGCTCAACTAGCTCAGGAGCGGGGGTGGGAAGGTATACATCATGCAGAAAATGATCAAGCTTATCACTGACTTGCTGCGCGACCCCACGGTAACGGTCGACCATGTCGGAGATAGTTTCACCATGCGATGACTCTACTGCTCGGGCAGCCACTGGTGCCTCAGGTGCTTTATGCAGCTCAGCGATGTCGAGATAATCCTGCCAATGCACAAATGTATCGTGCCCAGTCGGCTTGCCAAGTCGCACACGAGGCTGGCGATGTTGCGGGTGGTTGGCCCGTTTAGCAAACTGTCGCTGGACCCTTGGCGCCGAAACGCTACGGCTGTGGTCCTGCACCTGACGTAAGCGCGTGGCCAGTGTCCCTCGATCAAGCGTGGCCCGAGGTGCATTATGAACACTATGCGGTGAGGGTGGCAGAATGTCCATGGTTAGCCTTGAAGCTCCGCGTAGACCACAATACGGTGACTGTAGGTTTGGGCCTTCTTATCATAATCACCGTCGCACGTGATGATGTTAAGCCCGGGCTTGTTGTTAATCGCTAGGAACATTTCATCACGATCAGCGCTTGACTGATCGTAGCGACGAGTTTCGACAACTTGATAGGTGAACTTTTGACCGTCGCCCTGTTCAACCTCCATAGTATCGCCTTTTTTTAGATTCTTGAGGTTCGCGAATACACCTTTGTAGCCAGGCTGACCCACATGACCGTCAAAGATCATTGCCCCAGCCTCACCCGGATGAACGCTTTTGTTATACCAGCCAACGATTGAAACATCGTATGGTGTATCGATTGAGCCGTCTCGAGCAGTTCCGAGTTGGATCATAGGGGCATTGACACTAATGGCACCGATTTTCAGTCGCTTTGGTTGGTTTGGTGCGTAGGTTATGGGTTTGGGCTTGGGCTTCTCGACAGGTGCTGCTACAGGCGCGGCAACCGCCGCCACAGACTGGTTGGCCTTTTCCTGGCTAATTGCCACCACGTCATTATTATGTCGACTTTGTTGGATGATGGCAAATACACCCAATAAGATGCAGCTCAGGCTCAATACATTAACAACCAGTTTGCCCCTGCGAGTTCGATGACGAATTACATAGGGTAGGTTGGCGGCATAGTTGAAGGCTTTGCCAACAATGTTGCGCGGCACTCGTGCGCCTGCCGGTAGCTTGCCAACCCTGGACGCTGTTTGGAACTGCTTGGTTAGAACCGACTCGTGCGGTTCTTCAATCACCAGCTCGAGCGGCGCTGTGTCTTGGTTGGTCTGTGCAGAGTTTGCGGCTTGTCTCACAACGGAGTTAGCGTTAACCTCCGAGCGAAGCGTGGCCTGTGCGATTGCAACTTCCGCCACAGCAGGATTTGCTGCGCCTCGTGGCTCACCGCCATGCATACCACCCTGAGCTACCATGGGCTGCTCGTACATACGAGTGCGATACGCAGTTCGTCGTTGGTCCCGCTCAGCTTGGCGGGCGACTTGTCGTCGCCGCGCAGCTAAGCTAGGGCTATCTAGAGTTACTCTTGTTGGTGACATAGCCGCCTTTTAGTTTGGTGTTTGTATTTTTGAGGTTCGCGTTTAGCGCTGCATGAATCGTGGCTTGAAGATACGTCGCTTGCTTGCTAGCAGAATGAGACCAGCTACTGCAGCGATGGCGCCATACAGGCCAATTGAACTTGTCATGTTTTGAGCCACACCAGTGTTTGGTAACTTCGAGGTAGAATTGACCGTCAGCCCGCTGAGATTGACTGATGTCCAGCCTAATACTTGACCGCTTATTCCCTGATTTCCGTCAAAGAATAGGTATGGCACCTCATTGACATTTGTGTTGCTGATGATGTGAATCTTGTACGTGTTGTCGGTTGCAAGCACCTTACTAAAGGAAAGGGCACGTTCGTCTGTCAGTGGGGATAGGATGATGTAGTTATTCCATTGGATATTTGCACCGGTTAAGTCGGCAGTTGTGATCGGCACGAATGCGCTTCCATCTGGGTTGACCAGTCCATAGCTAGATCCGTTGTATATGAAGATCTTGCTACTCTCACGTCCATAGTCGTAGACATATTCCGTTAGGTTCGTCGTATTAGTAATGTTAGTGGCAACCCCTCCAGCGGCTGGTACAGTAAAGACGTCACCCCTGTAGCTGTTCGCTGTGTCCTCCGCGTTAAATGCAATGACTTGATCGTTTGGCGACAAAGTTGCGTTATCTATCTGTTGAAATCCGCTGGGCAGACTTATCGGGACCGGAAGGTGCTCTCCCCCAGCAGAAGAAACACGTTTAATGACCACTGCGGTGTAGTCGTTAGAAGGGCTCTCTGCCCAAAGCAACCAAAGACCATTGCTGGTCCACATGATATCCGACTTGTTTGCATCCGAATCGGTCAGCTGCTTAGCATTCTTCCCATCAGAAGCGTTAGCTACATATAGGTTGGTATTGCCGTTTTTTGAAGCCATGAAAGCAAACTTTGAGCCGTCATTGTTAAACTTCAACTCGCTCACACCTGTGAGACCGGCAGGAAAAGTTAGATTAAGTTTCTTGTCATTGGAGCCATCAGGATTAACAGCGTGATACTCGATTGAAGAGCCGGCTGTAGTACTGATCGTCTTTTTATAGATAATTGAGCCTTCAGCCCCTGCCCAGTTGGCACTAACAGGAGCGGCTGGAGCCACAACGCTCACAAGCAATGCCAAGCTAGCTACTAAAGAACCTGATGATTTGAAAAAACGGCTAATAGGCCGCCCTTTGTGATGGACCATTTTGAACACCTCTTTGTTTTATTTTTAGTCTTCTCGCTGTTTTTGTTTTTTCAGCGCTACCGGTAGCGTACCACGCTACCAACAGTAGTTGTCAATAGTAATTATGCTTATTTATCCACAAGCACGGACGCTTACTTCAACGAGAAGGCATAGTCACATTAGCCGGGGCGCCGTATTCGGGCAAAGCGATTGTGTCTGTCTCGCCGGCTTTGATTCGCTCCAGTCCATCCTGCAACCAAGTCTCGCCAGTCGTGGCAACAATGGGTATACCCCTGCTATCTGCTAGCGCATTAGCAACTGCGGCACCAATCCTTAAACCGGTGAATGAGCCTGGCCCCTTGTACACGATTACACCAGTGAGTCGCTTCCATGTACCACCCTGTTCTCTAAGGAGTGTTTGCATCGCATCCAGGAGTGTGCCGGTTAGTTGGCGATCGGCCAGCCATTTTTTTTCAGCCAGCAATTCCCCTTCTGGAGAGTGAACGTAAATTTCCGCATCGGGACTGTCCGTGCGCAATGACAGGATCATTGTTGGACCTCTTCCAGCAGGTAGCTCAGGCTCGCTGGGTTAGTAATGACAATATCGCGGGTCGTATCACCAGTTGGTTTGAGCTCGATAGTTAGTCGTTCTGTTGGTAGTACGTCTCTTACTGAGCCACCCCACTCAACCGCCACAACGGTGTGCGGATCGGCGGCGGCCTCGGCGATCTCGTGCTTCATAATTCCTGGCTGGTCTAGCCGATACAGGTCGTAATGGTTCACTGTAATGTTATTTCCCTGGTACACATTATTGATAGTAAAGCTAGGGCTACTGACAGCATCGTCCATGCCTAGCCCCTTCACCAAACCGGAAACAAACGCGGTCTTGCCACCTCCAATATCACTGATTAGCTCAACCACCTCGCCACCTCGCATCCTAGCTCCTATCCTTGCGGCCAAAGAAACGGTGTCGCCTAAGCTGGTGGATGGTATTACCAATGTCTGTACGGTACTCATATGCCCCATATAGTAGCGTGCCCGAACCCAGTGCAACAAGCCATTTACTACTGAGCCTGGGCGATGCCGACTGTGTTAGTGGGCTTGTAGCAGGCTGTGTGGGCGCTTTCGTTGTCTTGGTAGTTACCTTTTTTGCTTTAGTCGATGTGGTCTTTTTGGTACTACTTTTGGTTGGGGTTTTGGGCTTAACGGGTGACTTGGTTGTGGCCTCGGTTGGCGTCTTTTCAGGAACAATTGCTACAACAATTGTATTTGCCTGCCCCGGTGATGGAGATTCCGTCCACTGCCAGCTACCGTCCAAGCCAAGCGCAAAGGCCTGACTCACCTTGGCTGCTTCGTAGACGGGCGTCTCGTAGATGACTTCGCCGTTGACATCAACTAACCGAGCCCGGCCACCACTATTGCTGAGCGCCAGACCAGTAACACTCGAAGTGAGTGCTATGTACTGCCCAGGTGCCAGCACCACATCTTGCAACTGATACGAGTGGTTGTAGGTTAAGCCAGTTTGCAGGACAAAGCTTCGCAGATCTGCCGATGTGGAGCCTGCATTATACAGCTCGATGTATTCGTCCTCCGCATCGGTCTGAGGCGATGCGGGATCAACCAGGAGTTCGCTGATCCACACATCGACGTTACCCTCAGGCGCTTCCTGCGATGGAGCTTCTGGCTCATCGGGATCACCCGGCTGCTCGGAGCCATCCGTGCCCTCATCTGGGTCGGGGTCCGGGTCGGGATCGGGTGATACCGACGTTCCGCTAGAGGCAGGGGAGGGAGTATCGGTCAACGAGAAGTCTACCAGGTTCTGGTCGGTGTCCAGTAAGCGCTCGTCACTCATGTGACGCACCAGGCTTTCTCCGTCCGCAGGTGACGGCGCCGCCTTATCGCCCTCAAAGGTGATAGCTGTGCCCCAACCGACCAGATCAATGACTTCGTCCTCCCCACCTTTCTGGCCTACCTTCACTAACCGTAAACTCCCACCCGTTTTGGACAAACCGCTGGTGAAGGTAGCTTGAATCAGATCCTCCAGATAGCCAGAAGTGGCTACGAGGTACGTGCCATGCGCCGGAATACTGCCAACAAGTTGCGCTTTTTTGGTCCATTGCGAAGTAGCAGATGTCGCCATGTATTCTAGACGCCACGTTGTCAGGTCAATTTCTTGGCTCGTCTGGTTATACAGCTCAACGAAGTCTTCGCTAGTTGTGGCTGCGCTGCCAGTTTGCAGCTCACCAATTACCACCGAAGCATTGGTCTGCGCTTGAGCGTGTGCGATCATCATCGCACTAATGCCCACCGTGACTAGTCCCACCTGCCACCCTTTCATGCGCCCAGTCTAAGCAAACAAAACGCTACAATGCAATAATTATTGATAAAGTCAATGCGTTTATGCTTGCTCCTACCGGTGGTATACTTGTGTATAAGTCTTTACTTCTTATGCTGCGAATAATTTCATCATTCATCAACCGTCCGGTCTTGTCTCTGCAGACTGGTGCCCAAGTTGCTGCAACCACTGGCGTGATACTCGACCCTCACAAACTGCGGGTTGCTGCCTTTACCACATCAAGCCCAAAAGACACCGGGACCGTACTTATGTGTGAGGATATACGCGAAGTTAGCCGTCTCGGTCTGTTAGTCGACCACTACGACAAACTGGCCCACCCGGACGATTTAGTTCGTCTGGAACCGATCCTAAAACTCAACTTCAAACTCATCGGCTTAACGGTGAAATCGGAATCTGGCCAAAAGTTCGGTAAAGTTACCGATTACATAGTCGATGACCAAACCTTTTATATCTCTCGTTTGTACACCAAGCAATCGATTGTGAAGAACTTTACTGGGTCTGGCATGGTAATTGATCGCTCCCAAATTATTGAGGTTAGTCGAAAGACGGTGGTGATTCGCGACCCTGTCGGCACGATGCCTTCGCCGGTGGCCGCAGCTATTCCCGGCGCCTAATACCTGTTACAATGCCGTTATGTTTGCAGCTTGGTTCATTGCATTTGCTATCAGCGGGGGCGTTTCATTGTGGATCTACGGGAAGATGCTCAAGCGTAATGGCAATCAACGCGACACAATCATCGCTTGCGTCATTATTTGGGCACTCGGCTTTTTGATCCTATTCGCCATCCTCAAGAGCCTCAACATTTAAGGCAGTTTTGATGTCGTCAAACCCGAAACCTTGGCGCGCAAGGTAGGTTAAAAGTTTCTGATCATCTTTATAGCGTGATAGGCGGCGTTTTTTAGCAATTATTTCTTGGAGTTGCTCAGCTTCGTCAATTGGCTGAGCCCGAACTACCTCTTGGACAATACTGTCAGCAACGCCTTTTGCTCGCAACTCTGCTTGGATTGCCCGTAGGCTCTTACCCCGCCCTAAACGCACGGCAAACAGCCACTCGGCATACTTGACGTCATCCTGCACGCCGCGCTCTTGGAACTGAGCAATCAACCCCTCTATCAAATCCGGTTCGGCTTTTTTACGTCGCAAGTAATCTCGAAACTCACGCTCTGAGTGCGGTCTGTTTAGCAGCCATTCCAAGGAACGCATGCGCAATTTACCTTCGGCTGATTTCTTTTTAAGTACGTCTATTTGGGACTGATCAATCTCTAGGCCAACCTTAAGTTTTTCGTCGAGCAGCTCATTGAGATTGAGCGAGAAGCTATATTTCTCGTCAATATAAATCGATACTCGATTTTCATCTCGCTGCTGTTGCTTGATATTGGTGATTTTCATAACAAGTGTCGTTGATTGAGAACGTCGATGAGCTCAGGGAACCGGGTGAATTTGGGGTCTAGCGACGTCGAGAAATGGCCGCCCGCGTGAATAATGACAAGCTCACAATCCAACTCGTCAGCAAGATGATCGGCGCCCTCGACTGGGCACCACGGGTCGTCGTCGCCGTGGACGACAATGATGTGCTTGGCTCGTTTTTTAACTGCTGAGAAATCGATTGATTCCTCAAACAGCTTGGCATGTTCCTCGGGCCAGAGAGGCTTATCAAAAGCGCCCACTAAAACAACCGTGCCTGCAGGTTGTTCAAGTTTCGGAAGAAGATGCAAGATCTCCACCGCCCCCGATGAATGACCGACAATGAGGTTATCGCGCCAATCCCAATCTTTTCGAGCCAGTAAGAACTGGGTCATGACGGCTGCATCCGGGCGGTCGGCCGTCGGCAAATCGGGCACCCAAACTTCGTAGCCACGACGCCCCAACTCTGATTTAAGCCACTGATACCAGTGACCGGTCGATGTCTGCTCCATCGCATGGAGAATGACTGCGCGCTTCATATCGTCAGTGTATCAGCCGCGTATCATTAATTGAACTGGCGGACGCGTGATGCCCTAGTCGGCTTTTTCGGCAGCTCTCACTTTACCAGCAACCTCTTCGAGTACTTTGGGGTTGTCACGAAGATACTGCTTGGCGGCCTCTCGTCCTTGGGCTATATTGTTGCCTTCGTAGGCAAACCACGCCCCAGCTTTTCCGATTATCCCCCTCTCGACAGCAAGGTCGACGACATCACCTTCGCGACTAATGCCTTCGTTATACATAATGTCGAACTCGGCCTGACGGAAGGGCGGGGCAATCTTGTTTTTTACCACCTTAACCCTGGTGCGGTTACCAATAATTTTGTCACCTTCTTTTATCTGTCCAATTCGGCGGATATCGATGCGAACTGAGGCATAGAACTTAAGCGCGTTACCGCCGGTAGTTGTTTCTGGATTGCCAAACATAACACCAATCTTCATACGTAACTGGTTGAGGAAGATGACCGTGCACTTGCTGCGATTGATGATACCCGTGAGCTTACGTAGCGCCTGGCTCATCAAACGGGCTTGTAGCCCCATGTGGCTATCACCCATCTCGCCCTCAATCTCAGCCTGAGGGACAAGAGCAGCCACCGAGTCGACCACGATAATGTCTACGGCGTTGGAGCGAACCAAGGTCTCAACAATTTCGAGTGCCTGTTCACCGTTGTCGGGCTGACTGAGCAGCAATTGTTCAGTGTCAACACCCAGACGTGACGCATACTGCGGGTCAAGCGCGTGCTCGGCATCAATAAAGGCAGCTGTGCCGCCACTCTTTTGTACTTCAGCAATAGCGTGCAAGCTCAAGGTAGTTTTACCAGAAGATTCTGGACCATAAATCTCGATGATTCGGCCCTTTGGAATACCACCGCCAAGCGCAATGTCTAGGCTCAGGCTGCCGGTAGGAATCGTCTCGACATCAATTTTGTATGCCTCACCTAGCTTCATAATGGCGCCTTTACCAAACTGCTTTTCAATCTGATCAACAGCTAAGCCAAGCGCTTTACCTTTACCGGTTTCAGCCTTGTCGGAAGTCTTTTTGGTGTCTTTTTTGTCGGTCGCTTTGTCAGCCATATTCCCCCCTTAGTTCGTATGGCGATCATAGCAAGCTTGACATTTTCTGTACAGCTTAAGCGATATGTATTTATGCCGCATAACTTGACCATGCTGCCGCCACTCGTTATGCTGAGTCGGATGAAACACCTCAACAAACAAGCCTTCACCGTCCTCGAATTGCTCGTCGTGCTAGTACTCATGGCCATGATTGGCGCCACCGCTTTTGCCCGAGTTGAGCAGGCTGCACAAAACACTCGCAACAAGGAGCGCGAAGGTGATTTGCGCACTCTACAGATGGCCATCGAAGCCTATCAAGCAAAAAATGGCAGCTACCCAAAGACCAGTAACCTCGAAGACATCTCATGGGTGTCGGCAAAC
>CAZTXC010000005.1:0-8201 GCA_964617855.1 uncultured Candidatus Saccharibacteria bacterium
GCTCGTTTATGATCGCTCCTTAGGGCAATTAACAGACGCGTACTTTTATGATTTGCCGTCGTTTCTCCCTGCTAGCACAACACTGGTCCTCAACACCGCCAAGGTAGACAAATGCCGCTTATTATTTGGCAACCGCGAGGTGTTCATAACTCAGGTATTTAACCCACACACTATTGAAGCTATGGTTCGGCCCGGCAAAAAGTTCACAAAAGGTGCGACGATAGAGTTAGCCGACGGTGTAACCGCAAAAGTGCTATCGGTAGATAGTGAGGGCTTGCGTACACTTGAGCTAAGCTGCGCAGTTGATGATCCACGGCTCGCTACCTATCAACACACACCCTTCCCTCCCTATATTAAGGCTTCCGAAAAGCTGGCGGATGAGTATCAGACGATCTATGCCCAAAAAGCTGGCAGTAAAGCTGCGCCAACAGCAGGGCTCCATTTTACTCCTGAGCTACTTGACGACATTTCATCAAGACAGCCGGTAGTTCGCATAACCTTACATGTTGGGCTTGGTACTTTTGCGCCTTTGCGAGAGGAAAATATCGTTGCCGGAACGCTGCATAGTGAGGAATACGAGATTTCTGCAGAGGCTGCCGAACAGCTAAATAAGGCGGCCTCAATTACCGCAGTTGGAACGACGACCACTCGCTGTCTCGAAGCGGCGTTTCATGGACGATTTGAGCAAACATCCGGCAGTACGGATATTTTTATACAACCTGGCTACACATTTTCTGCGGTTGACCACATGATTACAAACTTTCATTTACCAGGAACTAGTTTGCTGCATATGATTGAAGCCTTCGTCGGTTCAGATCGTGAGCTGCAACGCATCTACGACCATGCCATAGCCAAGGAGTACCGATTCTATTCGTTCGGTGACGCCATGCTCATCCTGTAACAAGGGTGATACAATGTGATTATGATTAACATAATTCGCGACGCTATTCGTGGCCTTATGAAACACGTTGCACGAATACTGAATAACGTTACCCATGGCAGAGTAACGCCGAATCATGTGAGTGTACTGTCGCTGATTGGGCATGTGTGGATTGCTGCTTTGTTGATTGATGGACACTTCAATTGGGCTATTCCTGCGATCATCGTATTTGGGCTGTTAGATGCCTTAGACGGTGCGTTGGCTCGCTTACAAAAGGTAGACTCTGCAGGCGGAATGTTACTTGATGCCACGAGTGATCGAGTTAAAGAAGCGCTAATATATTTTGGATTAACTGAATATTTTTTGACTATGCAGCCCGACAAAATGGGCGCTCGATTGTGTTTGGTTGTCCTGGCTGGCTCCATGTTAGTTAGTTACGTAAAGGCTAAGGGCGAAACTGCCCTAACTGGTGCAACGGCAAACGAAAAGAATCAGGCGCTTAAAGACGGGTTTGCTCGTTATGAAGTGCGCATGGCGATTCTTTTGATTGGCTTAGCGGCACCGGCAGCAATGGTCTCGGTTCTAGGCATCTTAGCGGTACTCGTTTGGGTCACCGCCGCTGACCGTTTTAGGCGAATCTACCGGCGGTTGGCGTGAGTATGGTAAAGATTGACCTCCACACTCATAGCTACGCGTCGCCAGATGGCGGGATTAAGCTGGAAGGCTACCGCAAGATCTTGCGAGATAGAATACTCAACTACGTTGCGATCACCGACCATAACACCATTGATGGGGCTCTCGAAGTGCGCAAGAAACTTGGTGACCGGATAATTGTGGGTGAAGAAGTTACGTCGACAGAGGGTGAAATTATCGGCTTGTTTTTAAAGAAGGAGGTCCCTTCGGGCTTGGATGCTCAGGCCACGGTGCGGGAAATCAAAAAACAAGGAGGGCTCGTGCTTATTCCCCACCCATTTGAAACTGTGCGCAAAGGAATTAGCCAAGCAACGCTTACTACGATTGCTAAGGATGTCGACATGATTGAGATCCGCAATGGGCGCGCTTTAGTTCAAAACAGATCTAAGTTGTCTCGACATTGGTCCCAGACATACGCCATGCAGGGCGTGGCGTGTAGTGACGCGCATAGTCTTCGCGGTATTGGTAGAACCTATACGACCATTCCACATAAACCAACAAAGCAGAGCCTGGTTAGTTTGTTAGGTTCTGCCGAACACGCTACCAAGCGAGCCCGGTTACCGAGCTTGCTAGCTCCAAAAGTAAATCGATTAAAGAATCGACGCCGTACGGCTGCATGATATACTTCGCCCAATGAAAGTTGTTGAGTATGTTTTTGTCGCGCTACTTGTCTTCTTGCCTGCAGGTTTGGCGAACGCAGCGCCTGTGTTTGCTAGCCGATGGCGGTGGCTGGATAAACTCAATGTGCCAATTGATGGCGGCAGGCATTTTAGGGGTAAGCGAATTTTTGGTGCAAATAAAACAGTTCGTGGTTTTGTGGCTGGTTTTGGGTTTGCCCTGGTTGGGGTCTTAGTGCAGCGATGGATTGATAGTGCCGTATGTGTGAGCTGTAGCGGGTTCAGTAACGCCATAGCGAGCGTCAACATCTTTGTACTCGCCGCGCTCTATAGCTTTGGTGCCTTGGGCGGCGATGCTCTTGAGAGCTTTGTTAAAAGACAACTAAACAAGCCTGCCGGTTCTACATGGGTGCCGTTTGATCAGCTAGACTTTATTATTGGTGCGTTACTAGCCACGTGGCCTGTGCTGCACTATAGCGGAATGACGGTTGTGGCTGTTGTTGGCGTTATGTTTGTTGCGCATATAATCAGCACATTCGTTGGCTTTACCTTTGGCCTCAAAGATAAACCTATATAAACTAGATGGACGCGCAGCTTGGTAGTATTATGAGCACATACAACTAAGGAGGAACCCATCATGGATGGTCTCGAAAAGTCACTAGATGAAGTGTTTGTTAAGAAAGCACCCGTACAATTACCAGAAAATGCAAAGAAAATTATTGTTCAGTACAGTCCGTACCTCTCCTTGATACTTGGTGTGGTCTCGCTGCTCGCTACGCTTACTCTCTGGCGAGCTGGCCATGCTGTAAATGAGGCTATTAATTATGCCAACAGCTATTTGTCTGTCTTAGGGGCTGATAGCGTTGCGCCTAAACTCGGGCTTTTTTACTACCTGGCTTTAGCAATGCTGGCAGTACAAGGATTGATCTACATTTTGGCTTACCCTGGTCTCAAAGCACGCAAGAAGGTCGGCTGGAACTACCTTTTTTACGGCTTGCTGCTAAATGCACTCTATGCGGTAGTCAGTTTGTTCGATAGCTACTATCTTGGGGCATCAAACTTTGTCATGGGGCTGCTTAGCCTAGTTGTGGGAGGATTCTTCTTGTTTCAGGTCCGCTCACATTACCTCGGCGCAAAAACTCCTAAGGCAGCCACACCTGGCGCAGCTCCCACTCAAAAAAAGTAATAAGTAACGTTACTAAAACAAGGCCCGAATTATCGAGCCTTGTTTTTAACTTATGCGGCTGAGTTTAGTTCTATGTAAAATGAATAGTCCAAGCCAGGCTGCAAGTAGCAATAATCCGATAATTGCCGACTGCATCACAAGCCCACGAAGCAGTTGCGGTACGACAGCGGTAACGAGGTCTCTAGCATCTCCTGCTGCAAAGCGTCCAATAAGCGGCTTTATGGCCCATAGTAGTACGGCTATGGTGGTTAATTTTATTCCGGCAAATAAGACAATTTTTCGTAATGTCTTGAAGCGGTATGGGCTAGTGAGTATGGCGAGCCCGACGAATACAACAACGGCAATCGCTAACCAGACACGCAAAGCTTTCAGAGTTGAAGCTGCACTTTGTATGCGAGTGAGGACCTCAGGGTTTTCAATCTTAATTTTGCCGGCATCGCCGTCGAGTACTTCTTTGCGATGTTCATCTGCTATGAAAGCCAATGGTGTGCCAGTAAGACTATCAAGCACAGTACCCATAATTGGTTGCAGGTTCACTGTCGATGTGGCTGAGTTGCCAGTTGCCGTATCGTGGATGGTCTCAGCCGCTGCTCGCCATGCCGATCCAAACTGAGGGCTCTTAACTGCAGTGTCGAGCGAGCTTTTAATGACTGGTTTTAGTTCGGTTTTTAGCTGATCGTCAGTGGCACTTGGGTTTGCATTTGGTAGCAGTTTGGCTGCTAACTCCTGGGGCTGTGTGGAATCAAGCAACTTGTCAGTAATGCCAGCAACAAGCTTTTTTTGAACAATCGGGTTATCAACTAGATTACCCGTAGTGGCGACAAAACCGTTCTTGTTAACTATGGCTCGATTTAGCCAGCACACAAAGTTAGCCATCATAATCACCACAAGGGAGAGCACGACCAGTAGACCCGTAGCAGCTCGACGATACCACACGGGCTTGATGGCTCCGCCTGTTGCTAAAGGTGCGGCTACTGGTGATTTTGCCGGGTTAGAGTCGGGTGCTTCACCGACCGGCTCGGCTTGGGCTTTGGCCGGAACTGATTGTGTGGGTATAGGCTTGTTGGCGGCGGCTTTGGCAGCAGCCCGCGCTTTTAGTTGCTGTGGTGGAATAATATCCTGCATAAGCGGTATTGTACCCCAATACCGGATCATTTACGAGCAATGGACCGTAGGCTACACTACTAGGGATGAAAATTGCTGTCGTCACCTGTTATAAATACACAGACTACGTTCGTGGAACAGTTTTGTGCTCAGCGCTAGCTAGTCTTCCAGGGGTTGAGGTGTGCGTTATCAAAAATCAAGCAACTGGCCCGTGGCGATACATGCAAGTCTTTGTTGGCATGGTGCGCGCTAGATTTACGAAAAAACCGGACGCTTGGCTGGTTACGTTTCGGGGTTACGAAATTTTGCCATTCGTCCGAATGATTGCCGGTCGCAAACCACTCATATTTGACGAGTTTGTTAACCCACTGGAGGTAACTACCGAACACAGACAGCAGCGCCAAGGCACG
Organism: uncultured Candidatus Saccharibacteria bacterium; assembly: GCA_964617855.1. Classification (GTDB taxonomy): domain Bacteria; phylum Patescibacteriota; class Saccharimonadia; order Saccharimonadales; family CAZNVG01; genus CAZTXC01. The sequence continues at coordinate 4,891 of CAZTXC010000005.1, forward strand.
TTTATTGGTTGGTTGATGGGTGCTTGGCGCCTGGCGGGCTGGCTATACTACCTCATTTTACGACGGTGCCAAGCCATACTGACGGATACTGACGTCCATGCAGCCTACGCAAGCAAGCAAGCTGGTCTGCCTGTCAGCCGCTACACGGTGGTTCCGGCGGGGGTTGATGAGCATATTTTTAAGCCACGCAAAATAAAACCGACCGGCTTTACCGTTTTATATTACGGCTCTATGGTGCCACTGCACGGTTTAAGTTATGTACTTGATGCTGCCAAGCAGCTAACTGATTTGCCAGTTACTTTTCACATAATTGGCGGTGAAAAGGCCGCCAAAAAGCAAATACAGGCTGCAATTAGCGATGGCGCACACATCACGTATTCCCCGCGAGTGGCACTCACAGAGTTGGGTGACTTAGTTAACTCCGCCAGTATGGGCCTTGGCGGGCCATTCGGTGACACTTTGCAGTCAGACATGGTTATTACTGGTAAGACATACCAGTTTTTAGCGAGTGGAGTTGCGTGTGTGGTTGGTTCCGGTTCGGCAACCAAGCCCTATTTTATAGATGGAAAAAACAGCATTGTTGTGCCTCAGGCAGACGGGGAGGCCCTAGCAGCTGCAATTCGTAACGCTTACAAGAATCGTGACCAGCTGACGAAGATTGGGGCTGCTGGTAGGCAGACGTATAGTGAGCACTTCTCCAATAAGCGAATAATCAGCATTATGAAAAAACTGCTCACTCAGCTCGAGTTGCTACCAGCCGCTGAGCATGGAGCAAAAGACTGACGCAAAATAGCAAACCCAAGAACACGATATACAGTGAGCGGTCTAAGACATTTGCAGATACGATTGTTTCTGCACTAAAGCCGCTGACGTGCCGACTCAACAGAAGAAAGGCTTCGCGAAAACCTAAAGCTCCTGGTGTGAGTGAAACAAACAAGGCAAAATTGGCTGCACCTGTGTAGCTAATAAGTTGCTGCCAACCAAAGTTAGCACCTACACTATGTAGTTCAATACCGTATATGAAAGTAACAATAATAAGTTGGAGCACAACGAGTGCAACCAGTGTAACGATTCGTTTTAACGAAAGATCTAGTCCGAGGGTCCCTTTGCGTTCTAGTAGCCACCGTAAGCAAAGAATGGTGCCAAGACTAAAAACGAAGATAGCTGGTATGGCGAGCTGCCATGGTAACCAACCAGCCAAAAACCACAAGCCACTGAGTATTGCAAAGATAGCGTAGTACCAAAGGCTAATAGCCGTGTATTTCTTTAGGCTCACCCCGTGCCGTTCCTTTAAGTAGGCTGCTCTCACGCCGGGTCCACTTTGCAGCGGCCCAAAGAAGTTAGCGATAGAGCTATATATTGTAAGCAGAATGTTTTGATGCGCGGATAGTTTTGCTTTACAAGCCCGAGCACTTAGTTGGTAAATGGCTGCCAAGATTGCCAGCATTGCCACGTACAAAAGAATAATTCCTACGATGTGTAATACCGGGACTTTCGATAACGTTGCAACTAGATTCTGTTGAATAACAACTTTAATAAAGAGGCCCAGCGTGGCAAGGATAATGGCGACTGCGATGATCTTGCGGTGTCTTTTGAGCTGAGCTATGAGCGACATGGTCTCATCATAGCGTAATCGCTGCCGCGCAACCAAAGTAGACCCAGCCTAACCTAGCCACGTATAATAACAGTCACGTGTTTCACAGAACAATACTCGATTACCACCATAGCCGTTTGGCCAACTATTATGCGCGCCTAGTGAGATGGTTTGGATCATCCAGCGCAACCGTAAGCATCTATGCCATATACGTGTTTCATTCGCTGTGGATGGCATTATCCGCTGTGTTCCCGATGCCGTTTGACGAGAAGTATCACCTAGGTATCATTCAGTTTTACGCCCAGCGATTTAGTCCATTTATGTCTGCGCAGCCCATGAGTCTTGATGAGTTTGGTGGTGTTTGGCGTGAACCTTCGTTCTTGTATCACTATGTGATGAGTTGGCCGTGGCGCTTAATCACTTGGTTGACTGATAACTTTTACATTCAGGTGGTATTCATGCGGCTATTTAGCATCATGTTTGTTGTGATTGGACTGATTATGTTCCGAAAACTACTTGCCAAAGCACGGTTGTCGGCGCATCAGGCTAACTTGATTATTTTGATCCTAGCGCTGACTCCTTCTATGACGCTCACCTCGGCACACATAAATTATGATAACCTCGTGTTCCTTATGGTCGTAGTTTGCCTCAAGTTAGCCTATAGTGCTAGTTCTCTCCTCAGAACCAAAAAGCAGCTTGATCTTCGACTGCTTGGTCGGTTGATCGTAGCCCTCCTAATCGGGAGTATCACTAAGTATGCGTTTCTGCCCGTAGCCTGCGGCATTGTCTTAGCGCTGGGCGGCCAAATAATATGGGCACTGCGTCAGCAGCGTAGTACATCCAGTATGAAGTTCAAGCTACACTGGCTGAAGGTAACGCGTCGGCAAGCCTATGGTCTTGCAGCGGCGATAGCCTTGTTCGGTGGGCTTTTTGCGCAGCGTTATGGCGTTAATGTAGTCATGTACGGTACTCCAACACCAGAGTGCAACCAGGTGCTAACAAAAGAGCGGTGTTTTGCTTATGGACCTTGGCGTCGAAATTATGTTTATAAGGAAGTAAAACCAGCGAACTTCAAACCCGAACCGATCCGCTATACGTACATTTGGCTTAGGCATATGTGTGAGAATCTGACGTTTAGCCTGAGCAGTATTAACGCAGGCTATCGCGTCGGCAAACCCCTGCTGTTGATGCGCGTGCTGATCGTTGGGGTTTGTATACCCGGGGTACTGCTCAGCTTATTCTATATACAGCGTTTACGGAAAAATGACCTGCTGCGTTTAGCGATGGTAGTGGTTGCGGTCTACACGTTGACGTTATGGTTGCAGAACTTTATAGACTACGTGAATTTAGGCCAGTTTGTTGCCATACAAGGTCGGTATCTCCTGCCAGTGCTACCAAGTATCCTGCTCATTATGACCGCAGCGTACATGGAGTTATTTCGTAACCTACCAAGCCTCCGTCGAGCACTAGGGAGCTTTGTGGTTTTGTCTATGTTATTAAGCGGTGGTGTGCTCAACTTTGTTATCTACAGCAAAGAAGATTGGCGATGGAATAACTCGGCGGTGCAGCGTGTAAACAATGCTGCTCAGAAGATAGTCTACCCTTTACGAAAGGGATCTCCGACCGAAAAGAAACCGATTAGCCATTAAATCGTTGGCGCTTGATTAACTCCAGCGTTTGTTCGTGCAGAATGCGGTTAATGCGAATTAGGTCGGCA
>CAZTXC010000005.1:8211-24544 GCA_964617855.1 uncultured Candidatus Saccharibacteria bacterium
AGAAAGCCGCCATAAGCAGTACTGCCCCAACAACAAGGGAGTGTAGGTGATCTCCGTGCTGTTCTTGTAGGTAGAAATATAGGTAACGCACGAAAGGCACCGATCCCAGAACGCCGAGCAACGTGCCTAAGCTAACAAACAGTACGTATGGTCGATACATTACGTACGAGCGAATAATGGCCACCGCTGATTTAATAACATGTTCCAGGTTTGAATTAAAAAGACGGGATTCACGAGTCTTGGCGTTTGTAGTAATGGGTATGCTCGTGATAGCGATACGCTTTGTCCCTGCTTGAATGATTGTCTCCATGCAATAGCTAAAACGAGTGACTGGGTTGAGTTTGATAAGTGCTTCTTTCGAGTAGGCTCTAAAGCCGCTCGCGGCATCGGGAATATCTGTCCCAGCCGCTCGGTTGACGACTGAACTTCCAACTTGTTGCAGCACTTTTTTAAACGGCGAGAAGTGACTGATCTGCTTAACTTGTCGATCGCCGACAACGATATCGGCTTTATCTTCGAGAATTGGTTTTACTAAATCTGCGATCCGTCCACTCGGATACTGGTTGTCTCCATCTGTATTCACTACAATGTCAGCTCCGCGTTCGAGTGCTGCAATGACGCCATCGTAAAATGAACGGCCGAGGCCTTCGTTTTGGGTGTGACTTATAATGTGTTTAATACCTAATTTCTTGGCAACTGAAACAGTTTTGTCACGCGATCCATCATCAATAATTTGCCACTCTACTACATCAACGCCAGGAATCGATTTCGGCATGTCTTTAAAGACGAGCGGTAAGGTTTGCTCTTCGTTAAAGCATGGTACTTGGATTACTACTTTCACTTCTGTGCCTCCCTGACACCCTCGATAAAAAGCATGTTGGTGGCAGGTATACCTATGATTCGGTGACAGTTAGCGAACCGAGTACATGCTCCATGTAATAATCGATATCTTCTTACTTAGACTTGGCTGGGAGAGAGGGACTCGAACCCCCGCTGCCGGGACCAAAACCCGGTGTCCTACCACTAGACGATCTCCCATTGCTTGTGTGGTCAGCGATCAGAATTGTAGCAAAAAAAGCTCCATCTGGACAGATATTCATATAGGCTAGTTGTCAAAATTGTTATATTCTATTGGTAGAGCAATATAAATGAAGTTATAAAATGGGCGGTCATACGGTACCTGCGAAATACACGCACAAGTTTAATATGAATGGGCTTAGCGGTCGCATGCTCACGCTCCCGAAACCAAACAAGCGCAGCCGCAGTGTGCTGCTCGTGTATGGACTGGGTTCAAGTTTGGAGCGTGTTTACCCCGTGGCTAAGACATTAAATAAATCAGCAGCGGTTATTGTGCCGGATCTGCCAGGCTTTGGTGGTATGGATGGTATGCATAAGATTGGCATGCAGCCGTCACTCAATAACCTAGCGGACTACATTGCTGCGTTGGTTAAGTTGCAGTTCCCACGGCAGCGTTTTGTCATCGCTGGATTGGACTTCGGGTTTGCGGTGGTAGATCGACTCTTGCGCAATTACCCTGATATCGCCAAGCGAGTTGACCTAGTTATCAGTCTTGCTGGTACGACAGACTGGCGAGAATTACAGATGCCTCGTAGCCGCGTGTATGGTCAGAGGATTGTCAGTACTGTGCTAACAAGGCAGTTGCCTAGCGGTTTGACACAAGGAATTGCCGTGGCCGCTCGACCACGGTTGCGGCGAGCTACCCCAGACCTAAGAACCTACTTGCGGGTAAAACATAGTCTGCTCCATTTAAAGCATAATGGCCAAGCGCTTAAACTACCGGTGTATTACTTCCCTGGTAGCGACTGCTTGCCAGTGGATCAAACACGAGTCATTGAGCATCTTAAGGAAATGTATCGAGACGTCTCGGTGGTTACAGAATTTAATCTTACATGCAGTAAGGCGGGTGTTGAGTTAAAGCCTCTAAAGAAGCGAGCGGCACTAACCTGGCTTAAGCGGTAAGGTTGCCCGCTTCTGCACAAACTGCTATAACCAGCATATGCTTGCCAAGCTAATTAAACTATCATCGCCGTACATCACACCTTTAAATGTTGACGGCATGTCTGGGCGCAAGATGGTTCACCCTACGCGCTCTCAAAAACACACTAGACAGATCCTATTTGTCTACGGTATTCATGGCAATATGGAGCGTTTTTATGGAATTGTGCACTTTTTAGCTCGCTACGGCACTGTGACCATGCCGGATCTACCCGGATTCGGCGGCATGGAGACGTTCTACAAGATAGGAAAGAAGCCAAACTTTGATGCATATGCTGACTACCTTGCAGATTTCGTTACTAAAAACTACAAAGATACAAAAATCACCATTGCCGGTTTATCATACGGTTTTGTTGTTGCTACGCGCATGCTGCAGCGACATCCAGAATTATGCGATCAAGTCGAACTAATTGTTAGCGTTATGGGGTTAGCGGATAGCAACAACCTAAGTATTAGCACGCCACGGCGTTGGTTCTTTAGATTCCTTCTGATGTTGTGCAGGCATCAACCGTTTATTTGGTTTTTCAATAGAGTGTTATTTTCGGAGCGGTGGTTAAGCCGGACCTATCGGCCTGATCACCCAAAAATGCTAGAACTCAGCAAAGAAGAACGACCAGAATTCATCGCTTTCGAAACTTACCTCTGGCGCATAAATGACCTACGCACCTACGGCACGGCTATGAAAGAGCTGTTTAGCTTCCACCACGATCCGGCCAAAGTTGATCTGCCGCTTCACCACATTGGTACCGAACATGATCATTGGTTGAATGATGCGGACGTTCGACGAGATTTAGCCAACATATACACCGACGTAACCTATCATCAGTCGTCAATCACCAATCACGGCGGCACGGCCTATGACAGTGAGGATGAAGCACGCGAACTTGTACCCGACAGCGTAATCAAACTGTTAGAACAAAAAAGCTAAACCATTTTTTGCTATACTGGTTTCAATGAAGATTGGACTCGTTAGTCCGTATAATATGTTTCGACCTGGCGGCGTGCAGGCCGTCATTGAGGCCCTTGCGAGTGGACTGCGCGAGCAAGGGCATCACATTAAGATTATTGCGCCCCATCCCAAAGAAGCTACCCACACAGATCCAGACCTTATCCTGCTTGGGCAGTCGACCGAATTCAATTCACCATTTGCTACTAAAGCTGACCTAGCTATGAGCATCGATACTCGTACCATCGACGATGTCTTTGCTCGCGAGCAATTTGATATATTACACTTTCATGAACCGTGGGTCCCCATGCTGTCTATGCAGTTGCTGGCACGCTCACCAGCAGTGAACGTAGCTACCTTCCACGCCAAATTACCTGATGGGCCTTTGAGTAAGTCATTGGAGCGGATTGTGACCCCGTACACCAAAACAGTTTTCAAGCGCCTCGCGCACATCACGGCGGTGTCTGATGCAGCAGCCGACTACGTTGGCTCGGTCACCGAGATGCCAGTGGAGATCATTCCTAATGGTATAAACTTGGCAAGCTACAACCCTACGAAAATTACACCGCTCCGTGCATATATGGGAAAGACCAAGACCATTTTGTATATAGGTCGGTTAGAAAAAAGAAAAGGTGTTCAGCATTTGTTGCCTGCCTTTGCGGAGCTAAAAAAGACCAAACCTGATGTTCGTTTGGTAATCGCAGGTGATGGTGATAAGCGACGTGTTCTTGAGCAGTTTGTTGAACGACATGGCCTCGAAGACTCGGTCCAGTTTTTGGGCTTTGTTTCTGAAGAAGATAAATTACGATTGTTGCGTAGCGCTGACGTGTTTGTTAGTCCTGCGATTTTTGGAGAGAGTTTTGGCATTGTTTTACTTGAAGCCATGGCCATGCAGATACCTACTGTTGCCGGTAATAATCCAGGTTACGCGAGTGTTATGACAGATCGAGGACGGATCAGTTTAGTTGACCCTAAAGATGTTGCAGGCTTTGCCCAGCGGATGGAGTTGCTTGCTTATGACGAGGATATTCGTAGCCTATGGTGTGCGTGGGCTAAAGAGCATGTCGTGCAGTTTGATTACCCAGTTGTAGTGAATAAGTATTTACATATGTATAAGAAGGCTTTGCGCGACAGCAAATGACTACGAGGAAACTGACTGTGGGGTTTGTCCTGGATGATGGACTCGACAGTACCGATGGTGTGCAGCAACACGTACTTCTGGTAGGTAAGTGGCTAGCAGACCGGGGGCACACCGTTCATTACCTCGTGGGTCAGACTCAACGAAAAGACATAGCTAATCTGCATCAGCTAAGTCGTAACTGGCGAATTTCATCAAACCAAAACCGCATGACTGTACCACTACTGGCCTCTCGTAAAACTATCAGTAGATTGTTTGCACAGCACCACTTTGATGTTTTGCATGTACAAATGCCATACAGCCCCACATTAGCTAGTCGAGTTATTTCTGCTGCCCCACGTGACACAGCGGTTGTAGGAACCTTTCATATATTGCTAACGTCAAAATTACTCAACAAACTGGCGCCGATGCTCAGGCTGATTCAATTCCGCTCGCTACGTCGTTTTGACCGTGTACTAAGTGTTTCAGCGCCAGCAGCGGATTTAGCCAAGTCGATGTACGGCTTGGCGAGTAGTGTGATCCCCAACCCTGTGGAGCTAAAGAAGTTTTCTACCGGTCGTCGCATGGCACCCTACCGCACAGCAACGACAATTGTTTTTCTTGGGCGTTTGGTTGAGCGCAAAGGTGCAGATCATTTACTTCGGGCCTTTGCGGGCATGCGTCAGGCCAATAATGTTCGACTGCTGATAGCCGGTAAGGGGCCACTTTTGCCCAACCTGATTCGATTGGCGGAAGATCTTGGTATCTCCGAACGCACGGAATTTCTGGGGTTTGTTGCCGAAAAGGATAAACCAGACTTACTAGCCAGTGCTGATATCGCAGTTTTCCCAAGCACCGGTGGTGAGAGTTTCGGTATTGTTTTGGCCGAAGCTATGGCGGCTCGAGCTGGCGTGGTGCTTGCTGGCAATAACCCTGGGTATGCATCGGTGATGCACGATAATCCCGGCTACCTGATTGACCCGACCGATACCAAGGCATTTGCAAAACGTCTCGATAAGCTGGCGAGTCAACCAGCATTGCGACAGCGGTTACATGTAAGTCAGCAAGCTCTGGTCAAGCAGTATGATATATCTGTGGTGGGTAAATCATTATTAACCGTGTACGAGCAAGCTTTGCGTTCGCGACGTCGCATGTCATAATGCTTACGAATGGCTAGTCTAAATAAAGTAGAAGTCACCGTTTCGAACAAGACGATACTGCGTGTTATCGCCATGGTGGTTATTGCGTTCTTGGGATTTCGGGCTTTTCAACAGTTAGCTCACCCAATTACGCTCATTTTGATCTCATTCTTCTTGGCTTGCGCGCTTAACCCGGCAGTCCACTGGGTGTCGAGCAAGCTAAAGAACGAAAAAAAAGACAATCGTACAATGGCGACGGCGATTGCCTTCCTGACGGTTATTATTCTACTCACCGGATTCTTTTCAATGGTGATACCTCCGCTGGTTAAGCAAGTTGGCGACTTTATAAATGACGTACCAGAGACAATTCAGAATGTTAAAACCCAGGACTCGGCGATTGGCCGAGCGGTACGTAAATACAAGTTAGATGAGCAGCTTGATTCATTCGCGCAGGATTTCGGTAGCAAAATTAGTGCTAAGCCAGTTATCGATACCGCCAGTCGAGTTGGGGAAACGCTCGTTTCGGCACTTGCGGTTTTAGCGATGACGTTCATGATGCTGATCGAGGGACCAGCGTGGGCGGAGCGGCTTTGGAAAATACAGCCGGAAGCTAAACGGGAACGCCGTAAAAAACTTACTATGCGTATGTATTCTATGGTCACAGGCTATGTTAATGGGCAGCTTATCATGGCTACCATTGCCGGATTTGCTGCACTCGTTATGCTGCTTATATCAAGCTCAGTATTGAATGTGTCGGTCAACGCCGTCGCACTGGCGGGTATTATTGCAATCTTTGGGCTCATCCCGCTCATAGGTAACCCTCTTGGAGCCCTAACCGTTGTTTTAGCCTGTTTGCTCACGTCAGGTAATTTAGCGATTATCATGGCGATTTACTTCTTAGTATATGGGCAAATCGAGAATGTGACACTACAGCCGTATATACAATCGAAGCAGAATGAGCTAACACCGCTGACCGTTTTTGCATCTGCCTTGCTTGGTGTCACCTTTGGAGGTATTCTGGGTGCTCTATTTGCGATTCCAGTCGCTGGCTGTATCCGAATCTTGATTGTTGATTGGGCTGACCGCAACGGGTACGGCAAAAAGCCTGCTAAAGCCGAAGCCTAGATTTCACGAGTCCAAAAAGTATAGCTGTCGGTATCGCGGACAGTTATGTTTTCGGCTGCAAGTTGGTCACGTAGCTTATCGGCTAGTGCCCAGTTTTGGGTTTGTCGAGCGTTTTCGCGCTGAGCAATACTATCTCGCTGTTGACTCGTGATGTCTGGTGTAGCTAACAGGTCAAGGCCGAGCAAGTCCCGAACGGCTTCGAGTAGCTTTCGTAATGCCGGCTCGTCGGACAGACCAACTCCATTCTCGGTCCCACTAATAGCTTGCTCAATAGCGACAACAGCGGCTGGTGTATCAAGATCGCTGCTGAGTGCGTGATGCAGAGCTTCTGTTCCCTGCACGAATTGGTCTGTGAAAGAGGTCTCTTGATCAACTAATTGCCAGCGTAAGTCGGCGAAGGCCTGCCAGCGGAGGCGTCGTTGACGAGCAGCTTGTAGTAGTTCCCAAGTAAAGTTAGCCTGAGTTCGGTAGTGACTCTGTAAAATCAGAACGCGAAGGTCGTGCGGCGAATAACCCTTGGCGGTAATGTCCGAAAGCGTAATGCCGTTGCCGCCACTTTTGGCAATCTTCTGGTCGTTAACCATCAAAAAGTTACTATGCACCCAAAAACGAGCGAATGGCTTACCTGTGGCAGCCTCGCTCTGAGCGATTTCATTGGTGTGGTGAATTGGAATGTGATCGATCCCGCCGGCATGGATATCAAGTGTCTCGCCAAGGTATTTCATCGCCATGGCTGAGCATTCAATGTGCCAGCCGGGGAACCCCTTGCCCCAAGGGCTGTCCCACTCCATATCTCGCTTACTATCACTTGGGCTAAACTTCCACAGGGCGAAGTCGGTTGGTGAGCGTTTATCGCCCATTGCCACCCGTGCTCCAGCATCGAGCCCACGTATATCTAACTTTGCGAGTTTTCCGTAGTCGGCAAAGGTCGAGCTATCAAAATAGACACCGTCCTCGGTTGCGTACGTGTGGCCGCCAGCTTCTAGCTTTTTAATAAGGGAAATCTGTTCAGCAATATGGTCGGTTGCTTTTGGTAAATGATCGTGGGCTATCGAAATACCTAAAGCATCCAGCCCTTTCATAAAGTCTGCTGTATAAAAGTCGGCAACTTCCCAGGCGGTTTTGTTTTCTCGAGCTGCACCTTTTTCAAGCTTGTCCTGGCCGTCATCGGCGTCGCTGACTAAGTGCCCTACGTCTGTGATGTTCATGTACCAGTTTACATTCCAGCCTTGAGCGCGCAGGGTTCGCGCCAATAAATCCCATCGAATGTTCGTTGCCCAGTTACCAACGTGCAGAAAGTCATACACGGTAGGTCCGCATGTGTATAGTGAGAGGTTGTGAGGGTCCTGCGGGGTAAACTCCTCAACCGTGCGGCTCAGTGTATTAAACAGCTGCATCGTCATCTCGTAATAGCTCATTAGTTCGTTTAATCAATTCAGCACGTAGTTCGTCGTATTGCCAGTCATTCGTTTTAAAGCCTGCGGCGTACGGGTGACCCCCACCGCCAAAATGACCGGCTAGCGCATCGGCAATGCTCGTGCCATGGTTGCAACGGAGTTTGCCGGTAATCTTGCCGTCTGGATAGGTTTTAAGGGCGACACTAATTTTGACACCTTCAGTCATACGTAATTCTTCGAGTGCCAACATGGATGGATTATAGAACGGGCTAAATTCTTCTATTTCCTCCCACGGAATACTGACTACTGCTAACTGGCCGTTCAAGAAATACTCAATCCGTTGGAGTAGCTTCCCTTTGTAGGCAACGATCTCCTTCGTTTTGAGCATGCTTAACCGGCGACGAGCTTCTAGTATCGCAATACTGACACCCGCTTCTACTAGCTCGGCAAGCATGTAAACGCTCTTGCTGGTCGTCCCTTCGCTGGTCAAACCAAGCGAATCAGCTAACAGTGAACTGACCAGCATTTCTTTAGCGGTCTGATTGAGTGGCCAGTCAAGGTCTTTGGCGATATTAAACAGCACTTCCCCGCTGGCTACAGCTCCACTGTCTATGATTGACACGTGATCTATGGGCAGATTAACTTCGCTACTATGGTGATCGATGACGATCATAGGTCGGGTTTGTATGGCGCCGAGTTGGTTGGTTTTTTCGAGTTGTTCTAGCAGTGTAATTGTTGAGCAGTCAACCAATATGCTGGCATCGAAGTTGTTAGGTAATTCTTTGACCACTCGGTCGTAGCCTGACAAGTGTCGTAGATAACTCGGAATATCAACACCGCAGTAAAGCACCGGTTCTTTGCCTTGATCGTGCAAGATTTGCTCCAAGGCTAATGCCGTAGCAAGGCTGTCGCCGTCCGGGTTGTCAGCTTGCATGACGACAACCGTCTTTGCATCGGATAAAATGTCGGCTAGTTGTTTTGTGGGTACGTTTGACATGAGCCTATTGTACCTGTCGACCGAGGTAGGGCCAACTCTATATGGCCTGTCGTCCCTCGAGCGCCCGGCTGAGAGTGATCTGGTCGGCGTATTCAAGGTCTACACCAATTGGTAGGCCGCGGGCTAAGCGGGTGATGCTCACGTCGCGACCTTCAAGTTGCTGGGCTATATAAAAAGCGGTGCTCTCGCCCTCGACACTGGCGTTGGTAGCCATAATTATTTCTTTGATATTGTCTGCGTCAACTCTCGAGACGAGCTCGCGTATGTGCAGCTGTTCCGGCGTGAGGCCTTCTAAGGGCGAGATAAGACCACCGAGGACATGGTACGTCCCCTTGTACAGACCGGTCTTTTCCAGCGCGGCAATATCGAACGGGTCAGCTACTACTGCCACCATTTGTTTGTCGCGTTTAGGGTTGTCGTAGAGCGGACTAACATCGAGGTTTTGATCGATGAGCGCAAAGGTAACTGGGCATTGTTTGACGCCATCGTGCAGCTGTTCTAGGGATTGTGCTAGTTTCTTGGCCGTATCGGCATCCCGTCGGAGTAGATAGTATGCGTAACGTTCTGCTGTGCGTGGGCCTACACCCGGTAGACGCCCAATCTCATCAATAACACGCTGCAGCGCAACGGGCAAAATGTCGGCCATAGACTATAAGCCGAGATCCCCGAGCATACCCATCATTGGGGCCATTTTTTCTTGGGCCAGTTTTTGGCTAGCTTGAATAGCTTCGCGGACGGCTTCTTCGACCCAGCGTTCAAGTTGACCGATATCTTCAAGGTCGATGTATTCGGGGTCGATGGTTACTTTCTTAATTTTTTGCTCGCCAGTAATAGCAACGACAACCGCCCCATTACCTGCTTCGATTGAAATGACTTCCTTGGCTAGCTCTTTTTGGAGCTTCTTTACCTTCAGCAACATTTTTGCTTGATCAAACTTTGACATATATCCTCCTGCTTGTTCTTATAGTATACCCTGCTCCGGCCTATTTGGGCAGCCGTAGATTATAGGCTGACTTTGTCTCTTGATTTCGAGGCCAGGCTACAAAACTGCGGTGTATGTGATAAAAGACGGTCATACCAAAAATGACCGCCAAGGGAAGCAATGCCCCGATGCGTGCGAAAGGATTGCGCGGGAAGGTGTTGTACCATTCTTCAAGCATTCGCTCCATACCAATGGCGGCCAAAATAGCCGTGACGGGTAAGAGCACAATAAAGTTGGCCGGCACTGCGCTGATTGCGCTCGCTAAGATACCGATAATCCCGCAGAGCAGTAAAGTACGAGTTCTAGCCAAGGTTGGCTTGAAAAGCAATGTCAGTGCGCCGAGTACAACCATGATACTGGTGAACATATCGAGGAGTGGCAAGTTTCCTAGATGGGTTACTGGGTCAACTAGGGTGTGGCGCCACAGAAACGCCGTTGGAACTCTAATAATGTTAAACAGAATGTCACCCAGCGGTGCTAGTGTGGCGGGCAGCAAGAGCCAATCACGGAGCATGCCCGGATCTTTTGCCGCGCTCAGTATAATTGGCAATATTAGCAGCAGGAATAAAAAGATGCCGACGCCAATCCATGCATTCGACATGTTACCGACAACTTTACGTAGCTCTTTTGGATGAATAAGTAACAGTACGGCAAGCCAAATTATGCCCAAAGGAGTGTATAGTGCCGCCGCAGCGGTGATGGCCAGGACAATTATATGGCGACGACGAATGGTCTCTGCGGCCATTGTCCAGGTGGTGGCCCCAAGCAGGGCCGCTAGTACGCTTGCCATAGCTATGTATGATGTGCCGAGCCGTGAGAAGACTGCAGTAGTGCTTGATACCCCGACAAGGATAGTCCCCATGACGGCAACCCTTTCGGTGTACGAGTAGCGCAAAAAGAGGTATACCCCCACAATCATAATGACGCCAAATAGGACGCTTGGTAAGCGCACAGCCCAAATATGCTCGCCCAGAACCTTATGGCTAGTGGCTTGCAGTAGCCGGTACGGTGCGTTTATTGGTTTTTGAGCAATCGCTGAAATGTGGCTGGAATCGAGCGACTGAACTTCGGGATTAGCTAAGCCAGGGGTTAGGCTACCAAGTTTGAAGAGGAGTAACAGCAATCCCAAGGTAATCATCAGCCCATAGCCGATAATGTAACGGTAGCGATATAGAGTGACTGATTCGAATGTCTTGAGTTTCATTGCTTGTGGTTATTGTACCATGGCAAGTACGATCACCACATCAGTTACCATTCGTACAATTGGCGATCCATGTCGCGCAATTCTTCTCGAAACGCTTCATCGCTTGCCCTGTCTTCTGCTGCCTTGGTTAGGTAGCGCTGTGACTCCTCACTGTCCAGTGTTGTAGCGCGCCTAACTGCGTCAAGCTCTAGATGTGGGCTGCGCACATACCTAATGACGTCTGCTTGTTCGTCGGGATCAGTGATCTCGGCGCTAAGAACAAATCCGAAAAAAGTGCGTCCATTGTTTATTTGTAGCAAGCTATCCATTCTCTCATCACCATGTGTCCTGAAGCTTAGACTCGCCTTCACAGTAATGAGCCTATCCTCGTCCTCAACACGAGCAGTAACCGCTCCAGTGGCGGCTCGCATTACTAGGTCTCCTGGGTTAAAGCCAACCCGCCCATCCCGTGAATGGTGCTTCTCTACCTTAGAAAAAAGCAAGCCAGCGGCTTCGACTTGCCTGCCCATGCCGGGCCAGCTAACCAAACCGGCTCCATCGATTTGTCGTTGAATCAGCTGGTCGACAATGTCGTTAAATTCCGCAATACGCTCACTCATCCTATCCTCCTTAAAATGGTATCTCTTGGTGTTTTGTATCAAGGTTACGGAAAGCAACCTGTTCAGCGTTAAAGTATAGCTCTACCTTGCCAGTAGGACCGTTACGATGCTTACGAATCAATATATCTGCAATATGTGGTCTGTCGGTCTCGGGGTTATAGTACTCCTCCCTATATATGAACATGACAACGTCAGCATCTTGCTCGATCGAGCCGGACTCACGCAGGTCGGCTAACTGAGGGATTTGAGGATGGCGCTGTTCAACACTTCGACTTAACTGACTGAGGGCAATTATCGGTACATTAAGTTCACGAGCAACTGCTTTAAGGCCGCGACTAATCTCGGATATTTCTTGCACGCGATTATCGCTGGTCGAAAAGCGAGAGCCGCCACTCATCAACTGCAGGTAGTCAACCACAATCAGGCCAAGTTCTTGGTTGTGGGCTTCGCGGCGGGCTTTGGTGCGTAGCTCCATGACGGTGATGCCGGGGGTGTCGTCGATGAACATCGGTGCCTCGGAAAGCGTACCCATGGCCAAGCCAAGTTTTTCGAAGTCTTCATCGCTGAGGTTGCCGGTACGGATCTTCCAGGCGTCAATTTCCGCTTCGTCTGCCAGCAAACGATCAACAAGCTGCTCTTTGCTCATTTCCAGGCTAAAGAACAGCACCGCCTTCTTCTCTTGCACGGCCACATTATGTGCAATGTTCATAGACAAGGCAGATTTACCCATACTCGGACGTGCCGCCAGAATGATAAGGTCAGATTTTTGGAGTCCAGCTAAGGTGCCATCAAGGTCGGCAAATCCTGTGCTAACGCCGCGAATTTTTCCACTGTCTTTGTGGAGTTCATCCAGGCGCTCAAAACTTTCACTCAAAATGCTCTCTAGACTCGATAGGTTCTTCCCAACCTGTTTTTGTGACACATTAAACAACTTGGTTTCAGCTTCTTCGATGAGATCTTGGACAGGTTTTGACTCATCTTGTCCTAGCAACGTCAGTTCTTGGGTGGTCTTAATTAACTTGCGCCGGATAGCCTTACTTTTAATAATGTCGGCATAGTGCTCGGCGTTGGTGGCAGTTGCGACGGTGTTGGCAAGCTCTGTTACATAACTCGCCCCATCGACGAGTTCAAGCTCGTGGCTTTCTTGTAGCTGGTTGGTCAGCGTGAGCACGTCAATCGGTTTGCGCTTCTCATACAAGGCTTGAATGGCCAAATAAATGCGTTGATGTCGCTGATCGTAGAAATCATCAGCGGCAATACTATCTGCTACGCGCACGATAGCATCTGAGTCAATCAAAATCGAGCCGAGCAAGCTGGCTTCGGCGTCAATATTTTGGGGTACGCCTGTGGGTTGATCTGGGTTCACGTGTCAACGACCTCTCCCCCACCAAATGTTTCCATAATTGCTGATACAGCTGCATTATCCTGTACCGGTTCCTGTTCGGCCTCGATACTATCGGCCAAGCTTGTAACAGGGCCGATGGGCTTATCGCCAACGGTCGGTTGTGCTGCATCGTCTTGGATAGCTTGAATTTTTTTAGACTCGCCGGTTAATGTTTTGAGCAAGTCAGCCACGATCTTCTGGTTTTTAGCTTCGCTTAACCGAGTGGTGTGGAATTTGTGCTTAAAGTGTAAGCTAAGGGCGTCCTTGTCGTCTCGCGTGTCAGCCATGCGTAATACGCTATATAGCGAGGGATTACTACTTTTGACGGCCGCCAACACAGCTGTCCATGTTTCGGTGCTAAATGGTCGCTGTTCGGTGGGTGTGGGCGCCTGAGCTGGTTCTGACTCTGCTTCGGGCTCAATGAGCTGCACCGGTGCGGCGGTTGGTTCTGACTCCGCTTCAGGCTCTGGCTGCGGCTCGGGTTTGGTCGATGGAGTGGCTTTAACTTCAGGCGAAGGTATAGCAGCCGATGGTGTTGGAGGAGTACTGGCTTGCGGCATGGCCGTGCGAAGTAATAACAGCTCTAACGCGATATCTGGGTGGGTGCTATGCTCGATATCGAGCAATTTTTGCATGAGGCTCAGGTTGCTGGAGTTACCATTGGTGATGAGCTCAGTGCGCAGCTGGGCAATCAGTTGATGTGCCAATTGCTTAGCTCCAATGCCTTCGCTGCGACCAACTTGAAGTAGTTCTAGTAGTTTTGCATGATCACCAGCGTTTACAGCGGCGATCATCTTTGCAATAAGTTCGGCGGGTGCACTACCGGTGGCTCGGCGCACGTCTGCTTCGGTGACATGGCCAGGTTGGCCGCTGGCAACTTGGTCGAGGAGGCTAATGCTATCTCGAAAACTGCCATCACCATGTTCAGCAATGAGCTGTAAAGCATCGGCATCGACGGTAAAGCCCTCTTTTTTGGCAATCTCAGCTAAGTGATCAATAACCTGCTGGGGTTCAATAGTAGTAAAGGAAAAGCGTTGGGTGCGACTGATGATAGTCTCCGGCAGTTTGTGAGCCTCAGTAGTAGCTAGAATAAACACGACATGCGCTGGTGGCTCCTCCAAGGTCTTTAGTAGCGCATTGAATGCTTCTTTGGTGAGCATGTGAACTTCGTCAATAATGTATACCTTGTATTTGGCGCTGGTCGGAGCAATGTGCACCTTTTCTCGTAAGTCACGAATTTCGTCGATACGGCGGTTACTCGCTGCGTCAATCTCGATGATGTCTAGGTGGGTCGACTCATCCGAATACGGCAGCTGGTTAATTTCGTGGGCTAGGATGCGAGCAATACTCGTTTTGCCGACACCTTTCGGCCCGGTGAACAAGTAGGCGTGGGCAATGCGACCTTGCTTGAGGGCGTGCGACAGCGTGGCAGTAATATGCTCCTGCCCGACAATTTCCGACAACTTTTTAGACCGGTATTTCCGGTATAGTGCCTGATTCACCAAACCCTCCTGTAGTTACTACAGTATAGCGGGAATTAGTGTGCCATGCATATGAAGTTGCGTACAGAATGTGGATGAATAGTTGAAAAGTCGAGGAAAAGGTTTACCTAGAGCGCCGCTTCGATGGCTGCCCACTCGGCTTCGATCTCGTCCTCAGGGACGATGACGCTAATCTGGTCGCCAGCTTTTGCTTTAAAGTAGGTGACGCTAGCAAGCAACACACGGTAGTCAGTGTCGCCTACTTCAGCGAAGTAGTGACCGTCCTTGTTGACCAATGTGCCAACAACTTGCTTGCGGGCAACTGGTCCGATTTGCTTGTAGAGGAATGTGCCATCATCGGCGATTGTCAGTTTAAGGATGTCGCCTTGCACGAGTTTAGACTTACTCGCGTAGTTAGCTGGCACTGGATACATTTTGCCATCTGAACCGACCATGTTCTGGCCGTCAAATACACCCTCCAGCACTTTGCCGGGGTTTTCTTCGCGGACATTCTGAACAGCGTCAGGGTCGTCCCCAACTAAACTGACGAGCAACTCCTTAGCACAGGCTAGGTTTGTTTCTGCGTCTTGAATTAATTTTCGTAATCGCTTGACTTGCTTCTCTGGTAAGTCCGTCACTTGGTGGCCTCATTGTTGTTTATTTACGTAGACTTGACAACAGCCTATCAGTTTTATAGAGACAAGTCAAAAAGTTATCCCCAGTATAGCGTAGCCTGCACTACGGAATACGCTATATTTGGGGCCAAAACAAAAACCCGCAACTATGGGTTGCGGGTTTATAGTCAGTCGTCTGACAATTAGGCCAGTTCGACCGTTGCGCCAGCTTCTTCCAGAGATTTCTGGGCAGCTTCGGCATCTTCTTTTTTGGCTTTCTCAAGAACAGGCTTTGGTGCGCCATCGACGATAGCTTTAGCTTCGCCAAGACCTAAACCAGTAATTTCCTTAACAGCCTTAATGACGGCTACTTTTTGAGCGCCAGCATCCTTAAGGATGACGTCGAACTCACTCTTCTCTTCAGCAGCTTCTGCGGCCTCGCCAGCAGGTGCAGCAGCAACGGCTACAGCAGGTGCTGCAGCGCTAACGCCCCAGTACTCTTCGAGGAACTTTACAAACTTGCTGATTTCGAGCGCGCTCATTTTGTCGAGCTCTGCGACCAACTTCTCAAACTCTTTTGGTGTCTCCACCTTCTTCTCTTCTGAATCTGCCATGATATTTCTCCTAATAGTCTTTCTTACGCTTCGAGCGTTTCAGCTCGAGCTGTTAGTACATTGAGTACGCCACGGACGTTGCCGGCCATAACGTTGACGAAACCACTGAGTGGTGCCGCGATGGTGCCAACCAGCATGCCGCGTAGTTGGTCTTTGCTTGGCAGGTTTGCCAAGGCTTTAACGTCATCCGCTCCAATAAATGTGCCGTCGGCTGTAATAGCCCCGACAAATTTGAGTGCAGGATGCTTTTTGGCGAAGCTGTTCAGCACTTGGGCTGGAGCAACTTCGTCTTCCCCATTGAAGGCGTATACCAATTGGCCGGTTAAGGCGCTGGTGTCGGCTTCTTTGAGGCTCTCGACTCCCGAAACTGCTCGCTTAAGCAGTCGGTTCTTGGTGACTTTGATCGATGTGCCGTTCTCGCGAGCAGCCTTACGTAGTTCCTGCATGTCACCTACCGTCAAACCTTGGTATTCGGCTGCAACGGTCAGGCGTGATTCCTGCAATAACTGAGTAAGTTCATCGACAATGGCCACCTTCTTATCTTTGGTGATAGCCATGAGATAATCCTCGTTTAGTTGATGTAACCCTTGTTGTTAAGGTGTTTGCTAAATAAAAACGATCCGTTGCCGGACCGATCTAAACGAAAACAATGTATAACTCGTTTCGTTTACCTCGGGAGCGAATTAAGCCTGGTGGCAGCTCCGGTCTTCAGCAAATC
>CAZTXC010000006.1:0-23741 GCA_964617855.1 uncultured Candidatus Saccharibacteria bacterium
GACTTAAACTTTCGATAGTTTGCCTTATCTGCCACCCCATTGGTGAATACCACCATGCTGGCCACAGTGTCAGTACCACTCATGTGTGAGATGTCGTAACCCTCAATGCGTTTCGGGACCGCAGCGAGACCTAGCAGCTGGGTCAACTCGACAAGCGCATGATCTTTGCTTAAATCTGCGAACTCCTTGTCGCTAAAGATAACCTGCTGACCCAAGTTCTTCAGAGCAAACACCTGATTTCGAGTTGCTGCAGCCCGCTCAAAGTCTTTATTTTCGGCCTGCGTTTTCATCTCGGTTTCAAGTTCTTTGATAAGTGCAGCTCTCTGCCCCTGCAATACTCGCACCAATCGCCGCAAACTTGCCTTGCAGGCCTTACTATCTAGCTGACCTGTTTCTGGTCCTGGGCATAAGCCAAGATGTACCTGCAGGCAGGCCCGAGCTGGCAATGAGGTGTGCGTGGAGTACGGGAACGCCTTACGCAGGAACTTTAGTGCACGCTTGAGCGCAAAGGTGCTTAAAAACGGTCCGTAATAGCTTGCCTTGTCATCCAGAGGTCGGCGAGTCAGCGTAATGGATGGATTATCATTATTGGAGTCGATCCGTACAAAACTCAGTGATTTATCATCTCGCAACAGAATATTGTATCGCGGCAAATACCGACGAATCATCTCTGCTTCAAGAAATAATGCCTCAACTTCTGAATCTACAACCTGCCAATCGGTGTCGGCGATTTCACTGACCAGCAAATCAGTTTTTGGGTCACGATTTCGAGATTTTTGGAAGTACTGACGAACTCGATTCTTTAATATGGCGGCCTTGCCAACATAAATAATCTGGCCCTTCGCATCTTTGTGGAAGTACACACCTGGAGCATTGGGCAGCTGTTTTAGCTTGTCCTGTAGTTGACTATTCACATTGTAAGTATACGTGAAACTGCTTGCTTTGTCAGATGCATGTTGCAAAATATATTGACAAATTATTCAGTTAGTGGTAATATGCATTCGGTTTATCACAAACCATCCGGACTATGATCCGTTTGCCTGTATTTGGTCGCTTGGGCATTCGAGGAGTCAGTAGCGAAACCGAGGATGTGTAAAGTGCTCTATTTTTGCCTTACCTGCCTTGGCCCGCCACAAAAGCGACCGAGGCTTTTTGTTTGCCACTCGGCAACCAAGGACATTAACAACAAGGCGAACTGATTCCGTCTCCATTGAAGGAGTAGCTTTGTGGTCAAGATGCATACTGACCACTAAGCTACTCCCGACCCTGGGGGAGAAGCCTGTAGATAGGAAATTCAACCAACCCCGCTACAGTCACATTCCAGGGTGGAGACAACCATGAGTGCAATCAAGAGGATCCTGGCGATCGCCGTGCTGGCCTTCGCCGTGCTGGCAGCCGAGGCCCCAAACGCTTCGGCCACCGTGCCCTCCGCCAAGCAGCAGTACATGCGCCCGGTCACCCAGACCGTCGCGCAGCACCTGACCAGCGCCGTCAAGTCGCCGAGCACCGGCAACCTGCGGAACTACGCCGCGAAGCAGCAGTACACCGGGTTCAACCTCGCCACCCTGCTGCCGACCACCCTGTTCTACGGACGGATGTCGCTTCTGCTGAGAGGCTTCACGTTCGATCAGGTTCTCTTCTTCGAGGCGATGGGCATCGGCGCCGACCTGTACGACGCTTCGCTGGCCTCGCTGGCAAGCAACAACGTCGTCAACAAGTCGAGCAAGTGGTGCAGCAAGGGCGAGAACGAGGCCAAGGCCTACGTCGACTCCAACGGCTCCATCACCGGGCGCCGGCTCCTGAGCTTCGAGACCACCGTCAGCTGGTGCCTCGCCAAGCGCAAGAACGGCCAGACCTACGTGCGCGTGCGGCGTCAGCCCACCCCCCGCGGCGACACGACCACCATCGGAGCGCTGCAGGGCTTCAGCTACAACGGCCTGGACTTCAGCGACACCCACATGGAGGGCAACAACTACTACGCCAAGTACATCGGGTTGTTCAGCGTGAACTTCTTGGGTCACCACATCGGTGACTGCGAAGCGCACCTCACGACCATCATCCGCAACGACGGCACCGTGTGGACCTCGTCCGCCGGCAGCCACTGCTAGGAGGCCTCATGGGCGTACTCATCGGAATCATCTGCCTGGCGGCACTGGTCGCCATGGCGATCACCAACCACTCCAAGGGCATCGCGCTCCGCAAGAACACCCCGTTCTGGTGCGCGCTCGCTCTCGGTGGGGTCGGCATCGCCACCTTCGCCTTCCTGCTCCTCGAGCAGGGAAGCATGGGCTAGCGCAACTGCGCTTGCCAAGCTTGGCCACGTTCACAGCTGACATCACGCCGTCAAAAATGTGGTAGGTGAAACCCCAGTTCACCTCGCCCCGGGTGCCCCAGTGCCCTCGGCTAAACACTCTCCCCGGTTCTGCCGGCCCTTTGGCTCACGCAAGTGGGTCACTGGGTCGGCAGACCTCGGAAAACTGGAGCTGCGAGCGACAATTAACCTTTTGGTTACTCTGTCGCTCGCAACACACACTTATGCTGTTACGGGCAAGCAGTTTTTACAAAGCATTTTTTGCTCGCAGGTGTCACAGATCAGAACAAGTTTATTACACTGTTTGTTATCGCAATTAATAAAACGACTCGTCTTGGCTTTGCAATGCTCGCACTCGCCAATATCAATCGATTTGTCAGAGAATCGATGCTGCATGCGACCATCAAAGATATGAAGCGATCCTTCCCACTCACCATCATCACCGTATGCCTCACCATACTTGACGATACCGCCGTCCAGTTGATACACCTCAGTAAATCCACGCTTTTTCATGAGCGCACTTAGCACTTCGCATCTAACACCACCGGTGCAGTAGGTAACGACCGGCTTGTTTTTAATACCCTCAAGGCTGGGGCTCTCAATTTCTTTAATGAAATCCCGACTTGTCTCGGTGTTTGGCACTATGGCTTTTTTAAATCTTCCGACTTGCGCTTCGTAGGCGTTTCGGCCGTCAAAAAAGACAACGTCGTCACCTCTTTCCTGTAACAACTTGTGGAGAGCTTCGGGCTTTAGGTGTTTGCCCGTTCCTTGAACGCCTGCCTCAGTAATGGTTATTTCATTTGCTGCGCCAAAGTTCACCAACTCAGGTTTAACCTTTACGCTCAGCCGTGGAAATTCCTCGCCATTTCCATCGCTCCATTTATAAACGATCCCCCTAAAGATGCCAGATTTGTTCATTTCGCGCTTATACTGTCGAAGATTTTCGATCTTGCCGCCGAGTGTACCGTTAATGCCCTGGGGGCTAACAATAATGCGCCCCTTGAGCCCAAGGCGCTCGCAGAGCTCCCTTTGCCAAAGGCGCGCCATATCAGGATCGGACAAGGGGGTAAATTTGTAGTACAGAATGACTTTATGCATAAAAACCAATTTTACCATAATTACACTTGTCAACCACTGTTCTAACTGCTACTGTAGCCATAACAGTATTAAAGAGGCGGCAAAAAACCTTAAAACAAACACGCTGACAAAAAATAAAGTGCAGCAGGAGGCTGCTATGTCAAAATCATCAGTAAACCGAAGGACATTAGCGCTATTTTGGCGTTTCACTAAACCCGATCGTACCTATTTTTGGTTAGGTACTATTGGTGCTGCCTTAGGTGTTTTGGTACAGGAGATCATTCCGCCCTTTGTGTTGTCGCTTACTTTTAACCGCATGCAGAGCCTCTACTCACAAGGTCAGCCTTTGATACTTGGCGACTTTGTTCCCTATATTGCTGCCTACATCATCTTCATATTCTTAGGATTTGTGTTTTGGCGTAGTCAAGTCGTCTTCGTTTGGCGCTACGAGATGAATAGCCTGCAACGAATTGCAGAGCATATATTTGATCACCTTCAACACCAAGGAACGAGATTCCATGCTAATCGATTTGGTGGTGCCTTAGTGTCACAAACTAACAAATTCCTTGGCGCCTACGAAAGAATGATGGATGAGTTTACCTGGAGCATCACTACAGGTGTGGTTGCTTTTGTCGCTTCTATGATCGTACTCTATCGCACCTCTCCGCTATTTGCTTACGGGCTGGGCACAGCAAGCATTGTTTACTTTATTGTGATGCTGCAGTTAATGAAGAAAGCTACACCACTTAACCTAAAGGCCTCTCAAGAAGAAAGTAACCGAACCGCTAAGTTGGCCGACACCATCACAAACGTTGCCAGTGTACGTGCCTTTGCTAACGAAAAACACGAATCAGAGCTGTTCCGCAAGCAAGCAACCATTACCACCAACGCAGGCTGGGATATGTTGCACCGGGTTATGATTAACGACTTGGTAAGCCACGCAGGGACCGCAACTATTAGTATCATGGCATTTGTTCTTGGTGTTGTAGCTATAACACAGTATGACGCACCTGTTGGTACGCTCTTTTTAGCCGTCACATACACCATGGGGCTGACGAGACGATTATGGGAATCAAGTCGGGTCATGCGTAACATCAACCGTTCGATGGGTGACGCTACAGATATGACAGAAATACTGGCGCTACGACCTGAAGTTCGCGACCCCAAGTCACCGCAGGAGGCAAAGATTCGACGCGGCGAAGTGGTCTTCGACAAAGTTACTTTTGGATACCCAGAGTCTGAGGGCGAAATGCTATTCAAGGACCTCAGCTTCAAAATCAAGCCAGGTGAAAAAGTTGGTCTGGTTGGACACTCTGGTGGTGGCAAAACTACTGTCACCCAATTGCTCTTACGCTTCATGGACATTAACGACGGGCACATAAAAATTGATGGTCAGGACATTAGTAAAATTCGCCAAACCGACCTACGGCGACACATCGCCTACGTCGCACAGGAGCCTCTCTTGTTTCATCGCACCCTAAGAGACAACATTGCCTATGGCCAACACGATGCCAGTAACGAAGTGATCGAGGCAACAGCTCGCCTGGCACACAGTCACGAGTTTATAGAAAAGCTACCGAAGGGGTACGAAACGTTAGTCGGTGAACGCGGTGTCAAGCTAAGCGGTGGTCAACGACAACGAGTCGCTATTGCGAGAGCAATGCTTAAGAACGCGCCAATTCTTGTGCTTGACGAGGCAACCAGTGCCCTTGACTCCGAGAGTGAGAGCCTTATTCAGCAGGCTCTATGGAAGCTCATGGAGAACCGTACTGCCATCGTGATTGCTCATCGCTTGAGTACCATTCAAAAGATGGACCGCATCTTAGTAATGAGCGAGGGTGAAATCGTCGAACAAGGCAGCCATAAAGAACTCATCCGACTTGGTGGCGTATATGCCGACCTATGGAACCACCAATCCGGTGGCTTCATGGAAGACTGATAGGCACTAACTTTAGTCGCAACCTTGACCGGCAATTAACAATCGACCTGCGGCGTGGCGAGTTTGTCTACTCTTCTTCAGCAGATTCGCTGGCAGCTTCACTAGACTCGCCGGCAGCTTCGGCATCGGAACCCTCTTCGCTCTCAGCAGATTCCTCGGCTTCTTCGGCCGCAGCGTGAGCTCGGGGTTCATCAACAACAAAAATTGGCAAAGTGTCATCTGTAAGAATTTCAACATCTGCAGGCACTTTGAGGTCGCCAACAAGTACTTTGTCGTGCAGCTCAGCCAGAAGAGCGGCATCGACAGCAAATTCATCTGGGATATCCTGTGGGAAGGCCTTGACTTCAACTTGATCAAGCTGGCGATTAACAATCAATCCCGCTCGTTCGGCAGGCGCATCACCATCTAGGACTATGGGCACCTCGGCCTCTGTTTTTTCATCGCGGCGTACAACGCCAAACACAACATGGCGCATTTGGTGCTTAAGAGGCTCAAAGTCAACTTCCTTAATGAGAGCAAGTTGTTGCTCATTACCGAGTGTTATCTGAACGGGATGATGCTTACCCGCGGCACGCCAAACGCGCAGAATATCTCGCTCAGCAACTGAAACATTAGTCGATGTTCCGTGGTTGTAAATAACTGCAGGAACAATCTGCTGGTCTCGTAGCGACTTGATTTTTTTACCGGTTACTTCTCGCGGGTCAAGTGATAGGTTTATGGTATCAGAACTCACTTTTGGCCTCCTTAATTTACCCCATTATATAACAATTTCACCTGGAATAAAACAGCTTATGCCGGTTCGCAGTCGCTCCGATTATTGCTACAATGGCAAAATGCACTTAGACCCAGAAACAATCATTCGTACCGGCGGCGTGCTATTGGTTGCCGCAATTGTGTTTGCAGAGTCTGGCTTGCTAATAGGATTCTTCCTGCCTGGTGACACGCTCCTCTTTGGTGCAGGGTTGGCAGCTTCTCAAGGTGAAATATCGATTTTTTGGTTATGTTTGGCGGTCACCATCGCGGCTATCGCTGGAGATAATGTTGGATACAGTATTGGTCACCGCACGGGCAATAAAGTCTTTAATAAAGACGACGGTATAATTTTTAGAAAAGATCATATAACTCAAGCGCAGGATTTTTATAAGAAACACGGCGGCAAAACAATCATCCTAGCTAGATTTACACCTATCGTCCGTACTTTTGCGCCCGTCGTGGCTGGAATGGGCAGTATGTCCAGGGCCCGATTTATGGCCTTCAACGTCGTAGGTGGCATCTTGTGGGGTACAGGTATGCCCTTGTTGGGCTATTGGTTTGGTAGCAAGGTGCCCGGGTTAGATAAGTACCTTGAGGGTGTTCTCATTGGGGTAGTACTCTTGAGTATTGCGCTTTCTGCACTACACTTGCTTCGTGAAAAGGAATCTCGTCAAAGATTGCATGCCAAGGCTAAATCTACGCTTGCGTCAGCTCGCAGAGGGCGCCAGGCCAAGAAGCATCAAAAGGATAGTTGAGAGTCCTACAAGCATTGCAAATTCTGAATTTTAGTGTATTATGTGTTTTATGACAAGTTTTGCTGAGCCTTCCCTCGACTTATTAACACCAGGTACAGAGGTCACCGGTCTTCGAAGCCCTGCTGACTTTGATGAGCTGGTATGGTCCATCGGCCGGAGTTTGTTGGCGAGTTTCGACATTGAGCACCCTGGGTTTCCCGCTGAGCCAATTCAAGAGACTCTTTTACAAGGCTCTATTGAATCAAGCTATCGCGATAGACAACCCGGCACAATCGAAGAAAAGTTTACCCATTTGCCTAACGATGGCATACCTTTCGCACACATAGTTTTTCCCACAACGCCACCTTCAAACTGGTTTCTTCGTGGTTACCATACAAACGTCATGACTGGTGTGCGGACAGATGAGCAGACACACCTTCTTGAAACCAAAGTTTACTTACAACAAGTTTCAAGGCGTACTGGTGGCCCTGTGCAGGTGCTTAAGTCCACCGATCGGTACGTACGCTTCGTGCCAACTGGGCAGTTTTCAGACTACCTAGCCCGTAGACTCAAGCAGCGGATGCAAGTAGCAACCCCTTATTCTCGTGCCGTGTTTTATGGTCGTGAGGTTGATTTCTCCAATGTCGGCGACTATACACAGCAGACTGGGCGTACTGGTGCCGGACACCCCTAAACTGACGACTACAGCATCTTAGCCAAGAACTGACCGGTATACGAGGCTTTGATTTGTGCAACTTCTTCAGGGGTGCCTTTGCCAATCACTTGCCCGCCGCCATCACCACCTTCGGGACCCATATCAATAACATAGTCGGCCGACTTAATAACATCCAAGTTGTGCTCAATAATAACCATACTGTTTCCGGCATCGACTAACGCGTGCAGTACGTGCAAGAGTTTATCCACGTCAGCGATATGAAGGCCAGTTGTCGGCTCGTCCAAAATGTACAACGTGCGGCCGGTCGCACGGCGGCTAAGTTCAGTCGCCAACTTAACGCGCTGGGCCTCACCACCAGACAGAGTTGTTGCTGGCTGGCCTAATCCAATATAGCCTAAACCCACATCCACAAGTGTTTGCAGCTTACGCGCAATCGAAGGAATGTTTGCAAAGAATTCGTTTGCTTGTTCGACGGTCATGCCAAGCACTTCGCTGATATTCTTGCCCTTGTAATGAATTTCCAAAGCCTCTCGGTTATAGCGCATCCCCTTACACTCCTCACAAGGCACGTACACGTCGGGCAAAAAGTGCATTTCAATTTTGATGATACCGTCGCCAGCGCAGTTCTCACAACGGCCACCCTTGACATTAAAGCTGAACCGTCCGGCCTTGTAGCCGCGAATCTTTGCCTCCGGTGTACCGGCAAATAGCTCCCGTATTGGGGTAAATAAACCCGTGTATGTTGCTGGGTTGGAGCGAGGCGTGCGGCCAATTGGTGACTGGTCGATAATGATCGCTTTGTCTAGGTGCTCGATGCCCTGAATATCATCATGTTTGCCTGGCACTACGTTTGCTCGATGCAGACGTGCCGACAGCTCTTTGGCAAGTATGTCGTTTATGAGGCTCGATTTGCCAGATCCAGAGACTCCCGAGACAACAACCATTTGCCCCAACGGTATTTCGACATCAATACCGCGCAAGTTGTGCTCCCGCGCCCCAGTAATAGTCACCGACTTGCCATTGCCAGGCCTTCGCTTGGTTGGTGTTTTAATAACTTTCTGCTTCAGCAGGTATTGCCCAGTTATTGAAGCTTTGTTGGCGGCAACTTCTTTTGGGGTGCCAGTTGCAACAACAGATCCGCCGTGAATCCCTGCGCCTGGGCCAATGTCAACCAAGTAATCGGCCGTACGAATTGTATCTTCGTCGTGCTCCACCACAATCACACTGTTGCCGATGTCGCGTAAATGCTGAAGTGTTTTTATAAGCCGTTCGTTGTCTCGTTGATGCAGACCGATACTTGGCTCATCGAGCACATACAATACACCCATTAGCCCTGAACCAATTTGGGTTGCCAGACGAATTCGCTGAGCCTCGCCGCCAGATAGCGTTACTGCGCTCCGACTCAAATTAAGATAGTTGAGCCCAACATCGTTCAAAAAGCCCAGTCGAGCTCGAATTTCCTTGAGGATTTGGGTAGCAATTTTACCATCACGATCATTGAGTTTGAGCGAATCAAAATAAGCCACCGAATCAGCGACCGACAGATCACATATATCCATAATACTGTGGCTATCAACAGTAACTGCTAGCACAGAGGGTTTCAGACGGCGACCTTTACATGTGTTACACGGCTGCTCAACCATAAACCGCTCAATATCTTTGCGAATAAAGTCGCTATCGGTTTCTTTGTGACGTCGCTCCAAATTAGGAATAACACCCTCGTAAGTTGTATCGAAATGCCTACCTGTCCCCAAAGAAAGTCGATACTTTTGTGGTCCGGTTCCGTACAACACCATGTCAATCTGTTCTTTGGTGAGTTGACTTGTAGGAACGTGCACCGAGAACCCGTTGGCTTCGGCTACTGCACTCAACTTCTTGAGCCACCAAGCATCGTTATTAACCCTATTGTATGGACGAATAGCACCCTCGGCGATTGTCAGATTTCCATTCGGGATTACTAAGTCTGGATCAACTTCTTGGCGAGTGCCAAGCCCGGTACATACCTGACAGGCACCATGCGGATTGTTAAAACTAAATGTCCTTGGTTCAAGCTCGGGAATGGCCACCTCAGGGTGATCAACGCAGGCATACAGCAGGCTATACAGCACATCTTCACCTGTCGTCGCATCATGAATAATGAGCACCCCATCTGCCAGATCAAGAGCCTGCTCAACCGACTGGGCTAACCGGCTCTGGCTATCAGCATCATTAACCAAACGGTCGATGACTATTTCGATAGTGTGTTTGTAGGCTTTATCTAGGGTCGGAAATTCATCAAGCGCATACACAACACCATCAACTCGAGCTCGAGCAAAACCAGCACGCATGAATTGTTCAGGAATATGCTCGAATGCACCTTTTTTGTCCCTAATGACTGGCGCCAAAACGAGCAACTTCGCCCCTGGGTGTTTTTGCGAGACCTGGTCAATAATATGAGCGGTTGTCTGCTTGGCAACCGGCTTACTGCAGACTGGACAATGCGGCACTCCGATGCGCGCAAACAGTAACCGCAGGTAATCATAAATTTCGGTTACTGTGGCTACCGTAGAGCGTGGGTTTCGGCTGGTAGACTTTTGGTCAATAGAAATTGCCGGGCTTAATCCATCAATCTGATCGACATCTGGTTTTTCCATCAGACCTAAGAATTGCCTAGCGTAACTACTTAAAGATTCCACATACCGACGTTGGCCTTCGGCATAAATAGTATCAAAGGCTAGCGACGACTTGCCCGAACCACTCAAACCCGTGATGACCACAAGCTTGTTTCGGGGTATGTCTAAACTAACGTTTTTGAGGTTGTGCTCCCGGGCACCTTTGACAGAAATCATCTCAGCCATGTGACCATGTACTGTACCAAAAAAACGCTAATAAATCGAGACCCCTGGTGCTATAGCCGCTGTTTGGCGGTGAATTCGATGGGGTCTAGCTCAACGGTCAGCGGCAGCAATTTTCTCATATCAAGGACTGCTTCTTGGCGCTGATCTGCTGGTACAGCACGATTAAAGCGGCCGACTGTTAAGTGTGGAACGTACCTGCTGTACGGATATTTAAAATCCTTGAAAGCACCTTCTATCCCGTTGATAACCAGTTCATGCTCAGCTGTGAGAAATTCAGCCATTTCGCTACCCGCGTCAAGTGTAAGCCCAAGGTACCGGTGCTTAGTCTCGTCGGCATCTCCTAGCAAAACGACATTATCCAGGACGGCACGCATCGGGTACGGTATACCCATTCGATGAATCTCGTCAGTAATAGACTCTTTAATGCGCCCAACATCTTGTTGTTGCCAGCGAATGCGGCGCTTTGCGGCATAGCTAAAGCTCAGCCTGCGCTCCAAAACTCTAATGACAGCCCGATCAAGATCATCAAATAAGCGGTATCCCGGCCTACTGTGAACACGACCTAGTTCGTCCTCTCGTTCAAGGGGAGATATTCTTTGCGAAAAAATTGTTTCAACGTCGGAAAAGAAAAAGTCGAGATCCTCAGTGTAGCGAACCGGATGCGCAGCACCCAAGCCAGGGTAAATCGGTCGTCCTTCCGACCGTAGCTGGCTTCTTTGCGGTGGGTGAGTGCGTCTCCCGATAGCCGATCTCCGTTATTACCATAAACGTACCACAGTTTCGGCAGCTTTGCCAACAGTTGCTATACTTGAGAAATGAAGGTCGCTATTCAGGGTATTGCAGGGTCATTTCATGCGCAAGCCGCACAACAACGCTACGGATCAGACGTACAGCTTATTGAGTGCGAGACATTTAGGGATGTATTTCGGGCGGTGGCCAATAACTCTGTAGACCGCGGAGTTGTTGCAATTGAGAATTCCCTTCACGGCTCAATAAATCCAGTCTACCGTTTGCTTTCCCAAGAGAAGCTCTGGGTTTGCGGCGAGGAGCGCTTGAAGATTGAGATGTTTTTACTTGGCGGCCAAAAAACGATTTTCAACAAAGATAGCAGCTCAATCGGCACCGTGCTTTCGCAAGTTCCGGCGCTGGAGCAGTGTGAACAGTGGCTCGACGAGCATCTACCCAAGGCTACTCGCCAGGAGTACGCCGACACTGCCCAAAGTGTACAGTACGTAGTGAATCAAACAGATCGTCATGACCTTGCCGCTATTGCCGGCAAACAAGCTGCAGAACTATATGGCGCTAGGGTGTTGGCTGGCCCAATTAACGACGATCCAGACAATTACACTCGGTTTGTATTCCTCTCAAAAATGCCCGAAGTCGACAAAGCTGCGAATCGCACGAGCATTATTCTCACCGAACCAACCGATCGTCCAGGAGCCCTGTACGAGGCTTTGGGGTACTTTGCTGAGGCTGGCATAAATTTGTCAAAGCTAGATAGCCACCCTTTAGTTGGGAAACAAAGACGATATGCCTTTTACATAGACTTTGATTGTGCGATGGATTCACCTCCTGGTGTGAATATTGTGAAACAACTTGAGGCGAGCGGCTGGACGGTTCAGATACTGGGGAGCTACCAGGCAGCCAGCTAGCTTTTTTGCGCGATAAAGTGCAGCATGTGACCGCTAGCTTTACGACTCTCGTCCGCGCCTGCTGCTAGCTCGCGCTCAACGAGGTAGTTTAATTCTTCTGTGGGCAGCTCATGTTTTTTTCGAAAATCGCTATCAGTCTCGAGGCGCACACCAAACCATGCCAGCACATTGAGACCAGCCGACTGGAGCATTGCCACAACTTCCTCTGGTTTGTGCGCCCACACTGCATGTCCTAGATTATTTTGCCTCCACTGCTTTGTTTGGCGCAGTGCCTCCAGTGCCCCAATCTCATTGTCGCGAGTTAACTTAGCTGCCAAAGCATCAAAACCCTTGGTTAGTAGAGAGACTATGCCGCCCTGCCCAGCAATCGCAGCTAGCTCATTGATGTGTTCCTGTGGTGAAGTTTGATACATCAGCACCCCGTGATCAAGCACTGCATCAGCATACGTTACGCCAAACTCAGCTCGCGCAGCTAAAATATCTCCCTTTGCGACCGTTATTGTTCCAGGTAATGACCCTTCAACAAGGTTCAAGGCAGTACGCGCTAATGACAACATGCGGTCGGACGGATCAAGCATGAGCACTTCGTGCCCTTGTTGCGCGGCAAAGATGCTATCAACACCAGTCCCTCCCCCAACATCCACAACAAAGCCTGGTAACGAAGGCATATATGGCGCGAGCTGGGCTTGTGTAACGACCGTACGAACATACCCACGAATAGTCTCTAGATGCTCAGCATATTGTTCGGCTGACTGATCGAATTGAGCTGTTTCGTGCATATGTTTAGTATAGCAACTAGTCGACAGGTTCCGGATAGATCGATTCTGCGTACAGCTGCAGTTCCATAAGCAGATTCTGGTCGCGTTCGCTTGGCCGCTCCTCCGCTAGCTGTGCTAGCTTAATACCGAGTGTTTGGTAGGCCTCTGGAGATAGCTTTTGTCTACGAAGAGCCTCCCACGCTTCGTGCTCCGTTTCAGTCAACGTCTTAGGGAAGTTACGGGCTCTGTAACGTAGAAATAGCTCTACTAATCGCTTGTCGTGAAAATCTGGTGTAAAGCCTTCGAAGTTGCCGTTGCGGTCAACAACGTCACTTTGCACAGCGCGGTCATGATCATCAAGAAAACCACCGTACAACGCCGCGTCGACATCTTGTTCGCTATAGTCTCGTTCTTCGCCGCCGTGCCAGGCATCGTACAATTTTGCGACCATGCCACGATTGGCACCGAGTGCTTTTCGGTGAGCTTCAATCTGGTTAAGCGTGAGCTTAACATTGGCTTGTGCGGCAGCATCGAGAGTACCGAGGGGCGCCAGTGCTGGCGCTTTATTTGCATGCACCCCTTTCAGCGGCAGCCTGTTCTTGCCACCAAGGTCGGCTTGCTTTGCGAACAGTCGTTCGCGCATTTCATTGACACTAAGACTGACGAATTCACTGGGGTCGAACCTCAGGTCGTAAGCAATAACAGTATTCGGTTGTTTGTTGTCGCAAAATAATGGAAGGAGTACGGTAGTTTTTAGAAATTCACCCGGTATCATGCCACTGGTGTGCACGATCGGTTGCGGATTCTCGGTATCCAAAAGAGCTAGTACCGCCTTTTTGCTTGCTTTAGAAACGAGATAATCAAACAATTTTGGCTGCTTATTCTTCAGCAACTTCGCTACGGCAATAGTGGCTTGTACGTCGCTTAAGGCATCGTGGGCATTACTGTGTTCTAGTTTATTGAGTTCTGTTAGTTCTTCCAATCTGTTAGTTGGACGACCATCTTCGCCGGTTGGCCACACAATACCATCTGGTCTCAGAGCCCTGGTAATTCGTACGGCGTCTAGTAAATCCCATCGCCCTCGACCATCCTGCCATTGCCACTCATAGGCATCATAGAAGTTGCGCCAAAGGGTGAAACGCATAAATTCATCATCAAAACGAATGTTGTTAAAGCCCACGATACAGGTATTTGGCTGCAGGGCATGCTGACTGAATTGCTTCAGGAACTCCGGCTCACTAATCCCGGTTTGAAGGGTTTCTTGCGGCGTAATACCTGTCACAAGAATCGCCTCTGGCTCTGGCAGCACATCATCCGTAAGTTTAACCGTCAACACGAGCGGTTCGCCAACAGGGTTGAGTTCGGCATCAGTCCGCTGACCGGCAAACTGCATAATGCGCTGGCTCCGTGGGTCTACGCCACTAGTTTCAAGATCATAAAAGTAGAACGTCACGTCATAAGTGTATCAGGTTCGCTTTCGTCCTTCCGGACTCATCAGCATACGAGAATGCGTACGTATGGAGCGAATACGACAGACAACCAAGAAAACAATTGAGCACCGAACAGGCGCCGTTTGGTTCCAAGGGAGTCTGTCGCATCGCGAAGTCACGAGCTAGACGACGGCAGGAGCCAACGCCTGGCGATCGACGAGAAGGTCGGACGCGACGGTCATGGCACGGGGCACCTGGCGGTAGGTCTGGCGCTGGAGGCGCTCGAGCCACTCGGGAGAGATGCGACCGGCGACGGTCACTTCCGACTCGAAAGACACGACGACTCCACCGACCTGGACCTCGAAAAGCACGTTCTTGACGGTGCGCGGTCCGCTGGTGACCTGGCGGTCGTGGCGGCACAGCCGATCGAGCAACACCAGACCGGCGCACTCGAATCGATCACAGAGCTCGTTGGCTGCCACGATGAGTGTCGAGCAGTCGAGAGCATCAGCGACGACCGTCACCGAACCCTGTAGCACGAAGTGCCCTCTGTCGAGGGTGAAATCTGATCTCACTGGACCCCCTTGTTGGTTGTCTGTCGAAGAGCAATCGGAAATCTTCCAATCACAATGCAGTATTATACCACTTATGCTATGTTTTGTCTAGTACTCGAGGTGATAGTGGTTTATGTAGATTATGTCACCAGAGGTGACCCCTTGGCGCTCTAACTCATGCACAACACCTTGTTTGCGAAGAATATCGCGAAGACGAGCTACACCATCTGGATTATCAAAATCGGTCCGTTTTGCAAAGCGCTCGATTTGCTCGCCCGTCACTCGGTAGCCATCACTGAGTTTTGTGACGACCCAACCCACATCAGGTGTAAGATCGTAAATCGGCACTTCTGCTTCGTCGACAGTAATTTCGCTTGATCGGTCGGCCACGACCAAAGCCTGTAAAGCTCGTAGGACTTCTTTAACTGAAGCTGGCTGTTTAGAAGAGATAGACATTACCTGGACAGCCTTTGGTACTACAGCCCGCAGCTCCTTCTGCTGCATAGCTATCAGATCCGCATCAAGTGCATCTGTCTTTGTCAGAACAACAATTTGAGCACGCGTAGACAGATCAATGTGATAATCGTGTAGTTCCTTTTGAATGGTTAGGTAGTCCGACTTGACGTCATTGCTCAAACCATCCACTAAATGCAACAACACTTTTGTGCGCTCGACGTGTCGCAAAAACTCATCTCCTAACCCCTTCCCCTGGCTCGCGCCCTCAATCAATCCAGGAATATCGGCAACTAGTAAGGACTCACCATCAACATCGACTACCCCAAGGTGAGGCACAAGCGTTGTAAAGGGGTAATCAGCAATCTCGGGTCGGGCGTTAGACACCACCGACAAGAACGTTGATTTACCAGCGTTAGGCAGACCAACAAGACCAACATCCGCCAGCATCTTGAGCTCAAGTGATAACTCGAGCTTATCGCCCGGCTCGCCTTTTTCGGCGAATCGTGGCACCTGCCGACGCGAGCTAGTAAAGTGAGCGTTGCCAAAACCACCTTTACCACCTTTAGCAATCACCTCTTTTTGACCAAGCTGCGTAAAATCAGCTATCGTTCGCCCTTCGTATGCCACTACAGTGCCAACCGGCACGGCAACGATCAAGTCACTGCCTTTCGCGCCCTTTTTCTTTTGTTTAGCTCCGGCAACACCACTAGTTGCTTCCAAAATTGGAGCGTATCTAAACTTGGCCAGTGAGGACACATTGTGCTCCGCTACGAACAGAACACTGCCACCATCGCCACCGTCACCCCCATCGGGCCCACCTTTATCAATAAACTTTTCGTGGCGAAAACTCACACACCCATTCCCACCATTGCCAGCTATTACTGTTACCGTGGCTTTATCGACAAACATACTTAACTCCGCGAGGCCTTAATGGGAGCAAAACCGTCTAGTAGATGGACAGCTTGGTAGCCAGCCTTGGCGCAAACACGTTCAAACTGCGCCATTTCCATAAGTTCTTTATTGATAATCAACTTTGCGAGTTCATGCTTGGCATTGCCAGCAAATGGCAGCCGCAATACGTTTTGAAGCCCACCAAAATTGCGACCTGTTAATTCATGATAGTCTGCAACCTGCAGCATCAGCGTGCCGGTTATCTCTGATCCGAAGTGCTCTGCATAGTGCGCACCTCTTGCCACTTCACGCAAGTCATTATGTGGAACTTCAAGACTAAAAATGTGTTTATCGAGTGCTGGGCCACGAACTCTCAACAACGGCTCTGGCTCCACAGTAAGGCTCGTCCCAAGCTCTTCAAGCACTTCTCGGTACAGACCATCCTTAACAACGTCTTCAGGCAGTTCGTCAACAGAGGGAGTTTCGGGATCAATGCCAATTAGGCCTCCAGCAAAGCCAACTTGACCGTCACTACGGCTGAGCGCAAGTACTTGCGGTACGACGAGTTCCTGCTGAGCATCATCAGCGCCATCATACCCAGCCCAGGGTTGGCCATCGGTTGAATACATGATTAAAAATGCCGCGCTGAGGGTGGGTTTTCGCTCTGGATTAAGATCAATGACTTCCATACGAGTATTATGACATATTTTTATGTTTGTTTCTAGGGTTTGCTAGTAGATGAAACCGTAGCGACCAATTTCGCTCGCAGGCACAGTTCGAGTACTACGCACTCCCCATACCGGCGCGTTCATCTCTGAAACAAACAAGCTACCATCCTCGCCAATTGATTCCACGTAGGCGACATGGTTACCGCCTCGATGCCAAAGCACGGCACCAACAGCTGGCGCGGACCCTACTGCTAGCCCAGAACGCTGAGCAAGCGAGTACCAGCTATAGGCGTTACCCAAGTTGCTTGGGATAGGCTTCCCAGCCTGAGTGCGGCGGTTAGCGACGTACCAAGTACAGTAACCGTAGGTGTAGCCGTTATTGCCATAAATTGGGGCATTACCGAACGGAAAACCAAACGAAAAGTTTTGCGTGGCAGCGGCACTGCGAGTAGCTACACGTACTGGCTGGACACTACCGCCAGGAATCATTATTTTGTCACCTGCCTTAATACCGGTTAGTTCCGTATCATTAAAGAAGACTATCTGTTCCTTGCTGGCGTTAAACTTAACTGCTAGCGACTCGACACTATCACCTGCTTTAACCTCATAATAGATCCCATTAATGGGTGGGATGACAAGCTCCTTGTCTGCAGCTATAGCGTCACCAGTAACGTTGTTAGACCAGCGGATTGTATCCGAAGTAATGTTGAACTTGGCTGCGATCGAACTAATCGTATCGCCAGCAACTGTTTTGTAGACGATAATGTCTTTCTTTGTCTTAGTGTCCGTTACGACGACCTGGGGTTTGGTCAAGTAGTCTGTATCGACCGTAGCGAACTGAACTTGAGCAGTCAGCGAATCGGCTTGATTACCAACACTCACCTGTTCCGTTAAATTGCTCGTTTTAGCAATCGTAGCGGCAATGTTAGCTGAAGCTACCTCATCGATTGCTGCCGGTGCCTCTGCTTCGACACTTCTTGGCACCACTGGGTAGTCACTGACTGCACCTTGATGCGAGCTCACATACACAAACACGCCTAATAGCACTGCGGCAGCCAAATGGAGGCCAACTAGCGACCGCCGCGACAGTGGCTTGATACGCCTAGTTAGTGAAGACAGTCGGTCTTCTAAAAAACGCTTGATAGGTAGTTCTGTAACAACTTTTTTCATACGTGTTTCGCAAGGATCAGTCGCTGGCAGTAACTCCTTGCTTGGAGGATAGTATACCAGAAAAACGCTTAGGGCAATAGCGTCTCGCTACTGCCTGTCAGCCTCCTTTGACTGCTCCTGCCGCCACTGAGCAATTTCACCATGGTTACCGCTCAAAAGTACTTCTGGCACGGTGAGCCCTTCAAATTCCTCGGGTCGGGTATACTGCGGGAATTCAAGTGTTTTCCCATCACTAAACGACTCTATTTCGGCACTCATTTCACCACCTAACACACCTGGGATAAGTCGCACAACAGCATCAATGATAGTCATCGCTGGGAGTTCCCCACCAGTCAGCACATAGTCGCCAACAGAGAGTTGCTCATCCACCAATGTCGTTATGCGCTCGTCATAGCCTTCGTAGCGCGCGCAGATAAAAATAAGGTCTTCACCGGCAAACGCTAAGGTTTGGGCTTTAGCTTGTGTAAAACGTTCTCCTCGAGGCGTCATCAGCAATACCTTAGCTTTTGGCGATTTTTCTTTAGCTGAACGCACAGCTGCAAATAGCGGCTCAACACGCAACAACATACCGTCACCACCACCATATGGAGTGTCATCAACCGTCTTACGCGCACCAATACCAAAGTCACGAAGATTAATTAGCGTAAAACTAACCTTGTTGGCTTTTTGGGCCTTCCACATCATGCTTGTTTGTAAAACCGGCTCAAACATTTCTGGGAACAAGCTAATGATAAAAACTTTCATGCTTGCAGCATACAGCACTACCTCTGTTAGAGCAATACAGGAACTTGCATATTATTCAAGCTAGTGTATAAACAAAAAACATATGAGCACACAATCACAGCCCGAGTTTCCCCGCGTTTTTGACTCCACGCCAGATGATGATATATATCGCTCCGAGGTTCGCCCAGAGGAGCTTGAGCCGGCACTTGCAGCAGATCCTTTCGCTGACAAGCCCGAGTTACGGTTCGCGGATATTCTTAACCGGCCCGGTGCATTATCTGCCGTCCGGCTCCCCCTGGGCATGTTAACGGCTCAGGCAATTCGCAACGAACAATTTGGCCGAGCTACCGCTTATGCCGTGGCAGCTGGATTATCTGATGCATTAGACGGCTGGGACGCCCGTCGCCGAGGCCTTGCAAGTGGCGCCGGTGCTCTTGGCGACATTGCCTTTGATCGAACGTACGAAATGATTGTTATTCCTGCCATGCGAGAGAAGGGCTTGGTTCCTAAAAAACTTGGGGCATTTGTCATTGCCTCAGAAGCAGCTACAGTTGTTGGCGGAGCAGCCATTCTGGCGAGAACCGGTGACGTCAGGGAGATTATGCCGAAAAAACGTGGCAAGTTGGGCGCACTTTTGGTATTTGCTGGTGGTGCCGTCGCCACTGCTGGCGGAGCAGCGCCCGACAGGTACCAAAAACCACTGAAGGCCATGGCAACTGGACTTATGGGCGCAGGTTTTGGGTACGGCATAAAGGGCCGCTGGGAAATTATGCAAGAAAAGAAAACCGCCCAAGCACCCGTCGAGACAGGTAATGCCCTGGAGAACATCAGCGTCTCATACCAGCGCAAGCGATAACCTTTGTCATTACGCATAAGCTAGCGTAAAATAAGACAACACGCATGAAATTCAAACCTGTTGACAATACTAATCGTGGTCGTGGCCGTCGTAGCCTTGATGGCTTTATACAAACAGCAGCTAAAAAATCAGCTGAATTGCGATTAACCCCCGAGGTAGATAAGCACCTTGATGATATCTACGAAGAAGAGCCGACCCCCAAGGCCGCCCCTAAAAGTCATGACATCCCCACACCAAAAAAGACTGGGGTACCGACGAGAATTGGCGCGAAAACTGGCAAACAGGACATTATTAC
This sequence comes from uncultured Candidatus Saccharibacteria bacterium, assembly GCA_964617855.1. Classification (GTDB taxonomy): domain Bacteria; phylum Patescibacteriota; class Saccharimonadia; order Saccharimonadales; family CAZNVG01; genus CAZTXC01. The sequence goes on from CAZTXC010000006.1 coordinate 19,781, forward strand.
TATTTTTGATGAGCCCCATAAAAAACATCCTATTGCCGATCGTAGACATCGACGTGAAGATAAAAAGAACAAATTTGACACATCAAAACACCCTAAAAGCAAAAAAGCAGTCAAACGGGTTGTGCTATCCGTTTTAGCTCTCGTATTCATCACTGCTGGTTGGTTCGGCTGGAAGCTGTACCGCAACGCAGCGGCTATAACCAAGAACAACAACCCCTTTAGCTTGTTTGGGGTCTTTAAAAAAGTTCCGCTTAAAAACACCGATGGGCGCGTAAATGTCCTCGTAGCAGGCAATTCCGTTGATGACCCCGGTCATGGCGGCGCCACCTTGACCGATTCCATTATGGTCTTGAGCATCGATACCCGAAAACATAACGCCTTTATCGTCAGTATCCCTCGTGATCTCTGGGTCAATATTCCGGGACTGGGCTATCAAAAAATCAATGCCGCAAACACGGTTGAGGAGTTCTCGAAGCAAGGCTATCCAAACGGTGGAATGGGTGCTCTAGAATACGTCGTGTCTAAGAATCTTGGGATACCTATCCACTATTACGGGCTGATCAACTACGGTGCCTTCAAAGACACTGTGAATGCCTTAGGCGGCATTACTGTCACTATAAAAAGCTCAGACAAACGTGGGCTATACGATCCGAATATTTCCCCTGTCGACGGCGGTCCGCTCAAACTTGCCAATGGGGAGCAAAAACTGAACGGCCAAACAGCACTCAACTTAGCCAGGGCTCGTGGCGATCATTACCTTTCGTATGGTTTCCCGCAAAGCGACTTTGATCGCACAAAACATCAACGAATGATGCTACTTGCCGTTAAGGATAAGGCCTCTAGTGTCGGGATAATTGCAAACCCTCTCAAGGCCGGAAAGTTGATTGATGCGCTAGGGAAGAATGTCCAAACGGATCTAAAACTCGAGGAGATTCAAAGCCTGATTGCTGCCACCAAAGACCTCAGTAATAACAACATCACTTCTTTAAATATTAACAATCTCAACGGAGATGATGAGTTGATGCTGGCAAATTACCGTTCAGAAAGTGGACAATCAGCGTTGATTCCTGCCGCTGGTGTTGACGACTTTAGCGATATCCAGGCAGCGCTCAAAAAGATTATGTCAAATGACCCGGTCGTTAAAGAGGCCGCTAACGTGGTCGTGTTAAACGGCAGCGACACCGAAGGCTTATCAAAGCAATACGGCGAGACGTTAACAACAAAAGGTATGGTCGTAAGCATCACCGCTAACGCACCGACTAAGTTCCCGACTACCACACTCATTGACAACTCAAAAGGCAAGAAGCCGGGTACACTAGCATCACTCAAGGCGACGTTTGGCAACAATGTTTCAACGAATGCTTCCCTGACAGCAACCTACCCAAGAGCCGACTTTATCGTCGTGCTCGGTGCTAATGCCACCACGCCGCAATAAGCCTGGGTACTACACAAAATATCGTAGCCTAAGCGATGGGCGAACCGCTACGCGTCAACAAGCCGCTGGAGTCTAGCTTCACCAATGTTGAGGCCATACAGAACGTGCGAAAGCTTATGCTGCGGAATTGGGAAATTACCCAGAAGCACCTCGGTGCGTAAGATGTCAGCTATAGGCAGGTACTTTGGGGCTTGTCGCATCTGGAACTCAATTGCTGGCGAGTGATGCAATCCAACTCCATTATCAAAAAAGTCGCTCATTTTTATAACGCCAACTCCGCCATCAGACCGCACCTCTTCAGTAACGGCTTCGCGATACGCGTCATGGAACTCTTCAGTGGTGAGCCCTGGGCGGAAAGGCGGGTTGGTAACCCCTCTAACAAGATCGCTTGTTCTTGGCGAGAAGATTTCTGCGTATAAAGCAAAGCACGTTTCTTGGGCAGTTTCTCGTTGCAAATCTACTGGCGCGAGAGCCGCAAGGGTGTCAGCATGATCTTCGACAGAGTCGTGAAGCAGTCCTCCATTGATAATTTCAGCGTCGTGTACCCCGAATTTGTCCGCCAAGCGCACTGCGACACGGAGTGGATGTCGTATGTACGGGTCATTGCCATATTGTTGCTCGCTATGCACATGGAGCATTAACTCAACGGCAAGCCCTACCTTTCGCTGCTCCTCAATTGTGGCCCACGAGCTGATGGACATAAAAAGACGCTCAACAAGTTCATGCTCGTCAAGCGTCTTAAGTTCGCGGTCCGCGAGGTGATAATCAAAGTCTTTCTGATGTATACGGGCTTCCATTTCTTATTATTACCATATTTTATATGGAAGTGCAAGCACTAGCCGTCTGACAAATCAATGCCATACTTCTTGGCCAGGTATACAAATATGCTGTTGGTCCAACCAAAACCTGCTTGGCTTGGATACAGCCCCTCAACGGGATGCTTACGTACGGACACCACGTTATACTTCTCCATAAACTCATGGTGCTTCTTGAACCAATCAATGTTGGTATGCAGCCATTTATGAGCTAGGCGTTTTGCCTCAACATGATAACCGTATCGTTCTAGCCCCTCAATCACTATCCACTGTAATGGAGCCCAACCATTCGGGTACGCCCATTGAGTTTTAAGCGAGCCAAAAATAGTCGTGTCGATCAGTGGCCGCGTGGTTGTACTCAACCCGCCAACATGCTCAAACTTGGACAGATTCTTAACCATGGCCGCTGCTTGCTCTTGAGTAGCAACACCCGACCACATAGCAAAGTAGCCCGCCAGAGACCAGCAGTCACCTTTTTGCTTTTTGTTGTAGTTGTAATCAAAAAAGAACCCTTTGCGCTGGTGCCACATTAACTTATGAATTTCGTGTTGACGATGACGAGCGGCTGACTCCCAGTGGCGCTGTTTTCGCCTATCGCCAAGTTGACCTGCAGCCCAAGCAAAATCAGTTTCGTAGACAAACAACAAGCTGTTTAGGTCGATCGGGAGATAGTCTAAACACTTTCTCTCAAAGCGCGGTGTCATGTCCCAGCCACTCTCTGCCTCAGCAAGGTCATGCAGAACGTTGATGTCGTAGTACCTACTCAGGCCTTTGTGGACTTGGTGCCACATCGGGTGCTGCTCGCTCATCCAGACCAGCTTGTATTCACGCTCGGCCGCAGCAATCTTTTCTCGTAGCCAAGCCTTGTTCTTGTTCCCTGTTTCAAAGATCAAACGTATGTAACGAGTGAGCACCGGTGGCTGTGAGTGGCTCATGTGGTACATGCGGTTAGCATTCGGAATAAAACTGAATCGACCCAGCAGTTCAAGCAAATTCTCGAGCATACCATCGGCCAAGTTTTGATGTTTTCCACCAGCCAAACCTAAAGCAGTGAAGTAGCTATCCCAGTAATACTGCTCCTCAAAGGTAAACATAGCTTTAGGCTGACTGGCTGGCACCACATACGGGTGCTTTAACCCAATAATTGTACCTTCGTCTTTTTGATGCAATTTGGTGAGGTTTTCCCAGTAGCCATCGATGTAGCTTAGCGCCTTCTCTAGGTCGGCCCGGTCCGCCGCAACTATCTTTTTGGTAAGTTTTTTAGCTACAAGATGTAGTAGTGTTTTTGCTTTAGTCATGTACATAGCCTAGCAGTTGAAGTGATGACTGCAAGCCTGATATTGCAATAATTGCTTTTTGTTCTATTTTGTGACATTATATGCAAATGGAAGATGTGCACTTAGGTCGCTCATCATTAGATACGCCGGCCCTAACACGTAGGTCTTTTTTGCGTTGTTTGGGCGCAACTGTTGGACTTGCGGCATTTACTGATCTCGCTACAGCACCCCCAGTCGATGCACAAAGCGAAGCCGACATTGATATCGACTTGTCGAAGAATGACCCTATTGATGATTCGACGGCGACACACAATAACGAGAAACCCGCCGACGCACCAAACGTTACTCGGGTACAAGATAGGCCCATAGCACCAGCAGGTGAAGCCCCACGCACAGGGCAAGTTAAAGATTCGTCCACTGCACTACCAGTTGTT
>CAZTXC010000007.1:0-17088 GCA_964617855.1 uncultured Candidatus Saccharibacteria bacterium
ATTCGAACCCGCGATACACCTTGCGGCGTATACACGCTTTCCAAGCGTGCTCCTTCAACCACTCGGACACCTCTCCAGAACAGAGCTATTCTACATTTCTTGCCTTAGTTACGCCACCAGATGCACGTTTTTTACGTAATTCTGACTTTTTATAAACGCTACTGGTTGCACCTATAAACAGCCACCCGGTAGACTTACAAGACAATGAGTGTGATTGAAATAAAAGAAATGAGTAAGCTATATGGTTTTGGCGACGCCACGACCATTGCTTTAGACAAAATTAATTTGTCAGTTGATAAGGGAGAATTCATCGCTATCATGGGCCCGAGCGGCTCCGGCAAAACAACGCTCATGAACATGATAGGCCTGCTCGACCGCCCGACAACCGGCACCTACAAGCTCAACAAAAAAGATGTTTCACGGCTCCGTTCACGTAAGCAAGCCAAGCTACGAAGGGATGACATTGGTTTCATTTTTCAGAACTATAGCTTGTTGCCAGGTTTGTCGGTAATCGAAAATGTAGCGTTGCCCATGGCATACAAAGGCGTTGGGCTAGTGCCCCGCCTGCGCCAAGCTCAAGCAGCCTGACGAGATGTTGGACTCGAAGATCGTCAGTACTACCTACCTCGGATGCTATCTGGCGGCCAAACCCAGAAGGTTGCTATCGCACGAGCACTTATAAACAAGCCGAGTATTCTATTAGCCGATGAGCCGACCGGTAATCTTGACACCGAAAGTGGAAACACCATCATGAAACTGCTCAGCAAAATTCATCGCAAGGGCAATACCATTTTGATGGTAACTCACAACCCCGACCTAACCTTGTATGCTGACAGAGTAATTTACTTGCGCGATGGGCAGATACAGTACGACCAAGAGCTTCGTAAAAACGAGGTAGTTGATATGCGCGACTTCGCCCTGCCCAAACAGCAAAAAAAGACTGCTCGCAAAACCACCCGTACGACCCGTAAGCCAAAGGCGAAGAAGACATGATCGGCCAACATATCCGCATGGCCGTCCGGACCATACGTAACTCTAGGGCTCGCAGCATGCTAACAATGCTCGGAATCATCATAGGTGTCAGCTCAGTTGTGCTCAGTGTTGCCCTTGCTCAAGGCTTGCGAGCCAACACCAGTAAACAACTCAAGCAGCTTGGTGACAGCTTTATTACCGTGCAGCCAGGCGGTCCGTCCGACCAGGCAAATGTTGATCACCTACGTCACCTTGATATTGCAAGCTTATTGCGCCCAACCAATGTTGCCTCGACCCTAACACCAAAGGACTACGGTAGCATTGATGTCATTCCTGAGGTGGCGGGAGTCGCTCCAGTCACGATCTTCAACAGCTCAATTAGTAACGAGACCGCGAAACTTGGTAGTCGGCCTATTATAGCCACCAGCCCAGACTTTCCAGGCGTACTGGATAAACAAGTTGATACTGGTGCCTTTTTTGCCGATAGCGAGGTAGATCGACCCTTCGCCGTGCTGGGTCATGATATTTCTCAAGAGCTCTTCGGTAATGACACGCCCCTCGGTTCAACAATCACCATTCGCGACCAGGTATTCACTGTGCTTGGAGTCATGCAGGCCGAAACAACCAGCAATGTTCGGATTGGGCCTGCTTTTGACAAGGCCGTTTTTGTATCAATTCCAAGCGCAACGCGTCTGGTTGGTGAGCCGCGTTTTCAGTTTATCTACCTCAATGCAGTCGGGGATAAGCAAACGACCAAAGTTGCCCAAACTATCCGTCAAACAATACTGGCTGGGCACGGGGGTGAGGAGGATTTTAGCGTCTTAACTCGGGCAGATGCAATTGCAATCAGCAATCAAGAGACACAATTGGTGACAACCATTACCATCCTGATAATGTCGATCTCGCTTCTCGTCGCCGGTATCGGGATTATGAATGTGATGTTGATGTTGGTAACCGAGAGGACGCGAGAGATCGGCATCCGAAAAGCACTTGGAGCAACTAACCGTCAAATTGCATTACAGTTCTTTACCGAAGCGATGGTCTTATCGACCGTTGGTGGTCTAACGGGGCTATCTTTGTCGGGTCTGGTTATTGCACTGGTCAACGCTTACACAACCGTCAAAATGGCCGTTAGCATACCTCTGCTCCTACTTGGATTAGCTATCCCGTTAATCATTGGTGGTTTCTTTGGTATTGTTCCTGCCTTACGGGCTGCGCGCAAAGACCCGATTGACGCTCTGCGCAATCAGTAGATGGGCAGCCACAAAGTCGTTATACTGCTAATGTGTTAACTGTTACCAAAACCGTCCACAGCAATAACCTGCGCAGATTTAATAACTTCTTAACAGTGGTAGTTATTGTGCTCGGTAGCTATATCATTGCTGCCCCATTCGCCCCAAGGTTGCTGTTCTGGTGGCAGCAGGGCCATGCCGTAAACAACGGCTATAAGTATGAAAGCCACCTAACCCAGACTACCGCTCCTCCTAGCACCAAATCTGAGGATCTCGCCCCGCCTCCACCCAACCATCACCTATTTATCCCGCAGATGCAGATTGACGCCGAAATCCACGAAGGTACCGATGCAAGAGCTCTCGATAAGGGCGTCTGGCGTCGACCAAAAACTAGTACGCCCGACAAAGGCGGCAATACAGTTCTCGTCGCACATCGCTTCACCTATACTGGCTCGGGGGTCTTTTATAACCTCGATAAGCTGCAGAAGGGCCATACCTTTGCCGTCTTCTGGGACAAGCGTGAATATGACTACGAGGTGATTGAAGTTAAGGTAGTGAACCCCGACGCCATTTATATTGAAGAGAATACTAAGGAACCTATTATGACTCTATACACCTGCACACCAATGTGGACAGCTAAACAGCGGTTGGTTGTTGTGGCTAAACTAGTATCTAACACGGCTTTGGAATGAAAGAACGCACACGAACCATCATTTTATTCTCCCTATTAGCTCTAGCCATCGGGTTCATCTGGCTGCTACAGAGTGAAGTTGGCAACAATTTTGTCGACAAGCTGTGAGCACTAGTTATCTAGTACTCAGGGCCAATACGAACTGCTTCGTCCTCATCCAAGTTGTTTTTTGAAGGTTTCAATGATGTCCTTCCCTGGTGGATCAATTGGATCCACACCGTTTAGTATCGCCAGGTATATACCAACCATGTCACCTAAACCGACTGCCCACAGCAACTGGTCTAGGATGGATTCACCGACAACATCTACATGGATTGGGCTCGGCCAGCGGCCACTCAGCAGCCGCTCGGTCAGCTCGAATCGCTTTTGAATGCGTGGGTGCTCGAGCTGAGACAAGAGATATACCACAGCAAACGGTTTCTCGACAGGGTGCGAAGTCCAGCCTGGAAACTCATTGTGGCTAAACTCCGAAAACGCATAACACCATGCAAGATTTTTGGCGTTCTCGTTAAGCCCAATTTTCCATTTAAAGGCCGCAGGATATAACTTAGGACCAGCGTAAACAATCACTGACCGCCCGACCAGTTCAAGCGCCAACTGCTTAGCCAAATTCTCGGTAACTGGCACATCGGCCCGCCAGCTTTGCAGGGCCTCACGAAGGACAGGCTCACTCTGTATTAGTGCCTTGCCAGCCTCAACCTCGTGTAGCAGACCCGTTTGCTCACCAATAGTTGTTAGTGCTTTCAGGCCGTACAACACACCATACCGAGGACGATCGATTTTAGGCAGATCAGCCAATGGTAGGTTCTTTTGCTGAGCAATACTCACCAGCTTGCCACCAGAGGCCATAATGACGATTGTGCACCCTCTGGTCTCAGCATCTTCGAGGCAACTAATAGCTTCTTCGGTGTTGCCTGAGTAACTAGAAATAATAACCAGGCTTCTTTCGTTAACGAAGGTCGGCAGCACGTAGTCACGACAAATATTAAAAGGCACTTTCCAGCCTGGCCAGGTCCGACTGAGTTCTGCCGCTAAAGCCGAACCGCCCATACCTGCTAAAACAATGTTTTGAAAGTCGCCGGGCTGAAGTTGGAAGGTATATTCATGGCTCAGTTGCTGCCACTGTTTTTCGGCCAATCCAAGTGCATCAAAGGTGTCACGATCGTGGATAAGTTTAGCGTCGTCAAGCATATGCATTTCTATTATGCCAAGTTAGGTCAATTATCCCAACTTGTCGAAGCTCACATCGCGTGCTAGCATAAGCATATAAACGCAAGACTAACAGAGTGAGGTGGGCATGTTCGGAAGTGACAATAAAAAACCCGATGCAACTAATGTGAATGCTCAAGTTGCTGACGCTGTGGCAGCGCTGAACAATGCTGCAGTCTCTCAGCCTCAGACTAACTTTGCCCCCGATCCTGCTACCGCCACGGCGACAGAAGATCCCGTTGCGGCCCCTGCCCCACAAGCCGCCCCTGTTGCCGAAGCTGCAACTCCCCCCGAAGAACCTGCCCCAGCCACTCCCACACCCGCGCCAGAAACCACTCCCGAGGCAACAGAACCCGAAGTTGTCGAAACTGACCAAGCCCCAGCCAGTACCGATGCTATGTTCTCACCCCCGTTACCACAGTCAACAACCCCTGGTGGTGTAGGTTCTGATGGTCTGCTTGATATCAAGCAGAATGCGCTCGATCAGCTCAAGCCCTTAGTTGATCACCTCGACTCAATGCCAGAGGAAAAGTTTGATGCTCTCATGATGATGATCCGAGCCAGTGACGACCAAGCACTCATACAGCCCGCATACGAAGCCGCCCAACAGATCAAGGACGACAAAAAGCGAGCCGAAGCCCTACTAGACGTCGTCAACGAGATCAACTACCTGACCTCTTCACAGCAATAATTTAGCCACAAGCACTTATTGACTTTTTAACCAGTTTGTGGTTGAATGTATGGGTAAAACTACTACCCATGACAAACCCTAACTTCCACGTACCAGGACATGAACCTATGGCACCCCCAACGGGGGACCCTGTCCCACTCCCTCCGCCCCCAGGATCGGAGTACACCGCTGTTATCCCCCTGGGCGGCATTGATCCTTCTATCGCCACAGTCGACCCTACCCACGGCGGTACCGACCCCGGTATTATTTCACCTGATGCAAGTCCAATATTAAGCCCACTCGAAGCTGATACTGGCGCCTCTGAAGGATGGCGCAAAGCCTGGCGCAGAATTCGCAACCTTGGCGGTCGAGCCGTCGGTATGGCCGAAGTCGAGGACCCAGACGACCACGAGCCGCCTGCTGGCCACCTAGACCTTGGCGGGTTATCTGCAGGCGCTGCCAGCGGAGACACCACACCTGACGACGATGACGACGCCGACCCAACCACCGATCCTACGTACTGGAGTTCAGCAACACCACCACCATACTGGAGTTCAGCAACACCACCACCATACACTCCAACACGTCCTGCCGGTGGCACCCCACCACCGCCCCCACCTCCTGGTGCAACCGCACCAACTCCGCCACCTTCTGGCGAAAGCCCTGTCCAGCGCGAGATACGCGAAGCCCGTGAGCGACAACAACGACAAGAAGACGCCAAAGCGGAGGCCCTGCGTACGCACCAGCAAATTTATGACGAACGACTTCGCAAGGTGCAAGTTAATGAGGCGCTTAGGGTGCTGGCTGGTGGCGTTCGGGGTGTAAGTGATGCCGCAAAAGGCCTTGGTGACGAGTTTATGGGGCCTAACCACTCACTTGGTAAAAGAACCGAGTACACCCTACCCGCCGAAGCAAAGCCAGCCACCATGACCGATCGTGAGTTCCCAAGCCTTCTCCAGTCGGGTAACTATAAGAGTGCCCTCGAAAAGATTAAAGACAGCGAATCGCTGGATCGACAAGAATATAAAAAACAAATTGAAGCCCTGGAGCGTGAAGCCTATCTCACCTATCGATCAAAACGATTGGATCGCAAAGCAGAATTACTGACTCAAGCATCGGCTGCAACCGATCCCGCCGAGAGCGCACGCCTAACCGACAAGGCAAGCCGGATCGACGACGAGCTAAAGCATTACACTATCGCTCGTTGGCGCGATGCCCGTAACGAAGCTGCCTACAAAAAATGGCTACTGGCAAAACCCGAAGCTGAACGAGTTGACGACCCTAACAAACGAAATGAATGGGCCAAGATGCAAGAACGAAGCTTAGAAACTGGGTTTGGCGACTGGAAAACCAAGAAAGATGCTTCTGAGTACAGAGCTTTCTTGGCCAAGCATGGTATTAGCGCCGAAGATGTGAGCTTTGATGAATGGGACAAAGACGGGCACTTCGTCGCAAAGCAACAACTCAAGAATGACGATGGCAAACCTTTGTTCGAGAAAGATGGAAGCCCTAAAATGGGTATTCGTTCAACAAAAATCGGCATTCGCTACGTAGACGCTTGGCATCCGCCAGTCAAGGCTGAAAACCCTGGTTACACCGTCGACACGAGCACCCCGCTACCTATTGTTCGCTACGACCTACCCGGCCTAAGCGGCCCTCGTAAGCAAGTTAAAGTGGGTGAACACCCTGCAAATATTAACTTTGCTCTTGAGGAAATTCTTGGCCATCGTAACGATATAACAAAAAAAGGCGACCCTCTTAGAACAGCCCTCATTGATAGCTGGGACCTAGCCGACATGGAAGATAAGCTTGAACAACTTAAAGCTATCTTAGCTGAGAGAGCTGCAGCTAAGCCTGGTGACAGCCCGATAGGGGTTCGTTCCTACCCCGGTAGAGCGGCTCGAGACCGTCGACGTCGTCAATAAAGCTAGTTGACTATTCTTCTGGACCGCTACGTGGTAGCTTTGGCGCCTCACTTGCCGGAGGTGCAATGGCTGAATCTGGCGGTGATTGCGGAGGGGGCGCTGTTTGTGTAGGTGCGGGCGTGTCTGGCTTGGCCTCCTCGGGTTCAGAGCTGTCTGATTCTGCAGACTTTTCTTCCTTTGGTTGAGTCTGACTCGATTGATCACCGGTATCATTAGTAGAAAAGACGGTGCGATACATCCAACGTCCGCTTAAAAAAATACCCCATACCACAATAAAGGCAATGCATAGTGCCACGAGGATGGTAAGAACTTGTGCAACTTTCTGTGGCAGCAGGCCGTCGTCAGTACTGACGCGCACCTCTTGGCGTGCCCGCCACCAGGCTTTTAACCGTTCCATATAATCTCCAGGTTAGTAAACCCACCACTTGCCAGTTATCCTACGCTTTTCCACACCTATATTGCAAGTTGGACTTTATCTCCAGTCTCTTTTACTGCTACTCTGATGCTACAGAACGGAGGGTAGTATGAAGCGGACCAACGAGGGTCAGCTTTCGGTTTTTGGGGACCAAACCGCAGGCGACTTAATAAGCACTATTGAACGAGACGGCTATGCGCTCATTGATCATGGCGCCTCAGAAGAACTGGTTGATGCACTTATCAGAGATTACGCTGCATTCACCGACAACTTGCCAGACCCTTCACTCGAGACTATGGAAGCAATGATCCCAGGTGGCACCGATCCAGCAACGCTCGAAAAAAGGCTCGATGACCTGAATTATGGACGTAATCTTGACGCCTACTGGCACAAATACAACACCAACCATCCCCAATTTGCTAAGCCGGGGGGCTACACTAACCGATCTCTTCAAATACGTGCTTTGCGCGAAGTACGCGGCGTCGAGTTAGCCGATGATCCAAAGGAGTACTACCACTACCACCCAAACAGTCTTACGGTAATAGACCAACTCCATGAAGCCTATGGCTGGGGGCCTGTTCCATCAGAAGTTAAAACGTTGCACATGCGATTTGCCGCAATTCACCGTGCTGGAGTTGCCGCAGTTACGGGCGCCTACGCTAAGCTTGAGGCCGAACATCCAGATCTTCTTAGTCGATTTGCGACCAAGGCCGACTTAGATGGGAGCCCAATTCGGCTTCTTTTCTACCATCCAGGTCAAGGCGACCTTCTTGCTGGCGGGCACTACGACAAAGGCTTGGGAACCCTACAGATTGCCGAGAGTCATCGCGGGTTTCGTGCTCGTGTACCCGGTACTAACAGCGAGGAGCAAATTGCCGCCTACCGAGCTGATCCGCTTACTGACCCCAATATGCAGCTCCTGGAACGCGATGACCCAAATTTGGGCATCTTCTTCCCTGCCAGAGCCTGGATAAATGACGTAGCGTACCCACATTCACGCCTCGAGCCCACCTGGCACGATGTTGTTAATCTACCAGAGATGAACGCTGGTCGGGCCTTGCATGGTAAGAATTGTGCTCGCTGGGCGATCATATTCTTTACCAACTCGCGAGCTGCCGGAGCCGTAACCAAGTCTCAAACCCATAACGAAACGGTGCTCGATTTGAGCACCGCAACGCTTGCTGAAGCTGACGAGCAAGTAGCCTAGAGCTACATCATGCCCATGCCGCCCATATCGGGTGCGGCAGCAGCTGCATTGTTTTCCGGTACATCAACCACTAGGGCACCCATCGTCATGCTGGTGCCAGCAATCGAGACAGCGTTCGTGATAGCTTCGCGCGTTACTCGAGCTGGGTCGACAATTCCTGCCGACTTAACGTCGATCATTTTTGTGCCATCGTTGACGTTAAAGCCCTGCCCTGCCTTCTTAGATTCAAGCACTTTCTCAAGCAAAGCCTCTTGGTTAAGACCAGCGTTGAACATTAGTTGTCGGAATGGGTGGAGCAAAGCCTCTTTGAGGATGCCCGCCCCTGCATCGGTCGCCTTAATTGTCTTACTCAGGTCAACCAACGTAACGCCACCTCCAGCTACAATACCTTCGTCTAAAGCAGCTTTTACTGCGTGTACCGCATCGTCAACTCGGTCTTTCTTTTCGTTAATCTCGGTTTCTGTGGCGCCACCAACTTTAATCACAGCCACCTTACCATTGAGGGCAGCCCGGCGAGCCTCGAGGTTCTCTTTGTCATACTCGCTGCTGGCATTTTCGATTTGTGCACTAATCTGTTTGATGCGCTTATCAAGATTAGTAACGGTTCCACTACCAGAAATAATGGTTGTCTCATCTTTTGTGACAATAACCTTGCGGGCCGACCCAACCATATCCAGCTCAACATTTTCGAATGTAATGCCCTGTTCTTCGGCAATTACATGTGCACCGGTTAGGATGGCTATGTCCTCGAGGATATCCTTTCGACGATCCCCAAAGCTCGGTGCCTTGACGGCGATAGTGTTAAACACTCCCTTGAGGCGATTAAGGATCAATGTCGCTAGCGCATCACCGTCAACATCTTCGGCGATAAGCACTAGGTCTTTTTTACCTGCCTGAGCGAGCTTTTCGAGCAGTGGCAATAGCTCTTGGATTGAGCTGATTTTTTTATCAGTCACCACAATGGCTGGCTTATCGTAGACGGCTTCCATCCGTGTCGTATCCGTAACCATATAGGCACTAACAAAGCCTTTGTCGAAGGTAAAGCCTTCAACAACTTCACTTTCCATGGCTAGGCCCTGGCCTTCTTCGACAGTCACAACACCGTCTTTACCTACTTTGTTTATGACTTCGGCGATGAGCTTGCCTATCTCGGCGTCACCAGCGCTAATGGTAGCTACCTCGGCAACACGAGCTGGTTTAGTGCTAATATTCTCGCTCAAACCCCCAAGTCGTTTGATGACATCTTGGGCTGCCGCCTCGAGACCTCTACGTAACTCCATGGGGTTATGACCTGCAGCAATTAATTTGTTTGCCTCGGACAAAATTCGGTAGGTTAGGACCGTTACTGTAGTCGTGCCGTCACCTGCCACGTCATTCATCTTGCTGGCAGCTTCTTTAATGAGTTCAGCCCCGACTTTATAGCCCAGTGTTTCGTCGTCCACGTCAGCTAGTTCGATTGACTTTGCAACGGTCACACCGTCGTGGGTTACTTGCGGACCACCATAGCTTTTGTTAATGACCACGTTGCGACCTTTTGGTCCCATCGTTGTTTTGACCGCATCATAGAGGGCCTTTGCGCCACCGAGAACGCGTCGGCGGGCATCTTCATCGTAAAAAATCTTCTTACTCATTACATTCTCCTTACTTGACGGTTGCGATGATATTTTTCTGGAAAACAATGGTGTATTCAGCGTCAGCAATTGTCACGTTTGTAGCCTCGTAACCATTTTGGTATAACACCTTATCACCAACCTTGACGTTTTTAACTGCCGCACCGACAGCGACAACTTTTGCCACAGTCGACTTTTCTTTGGCATTATCTGGTAACAACAAGCCGGAGGCCGTTTTTGTAGCTACTTCCTCGGCTTGAACGACGACATAATCGTCTAGTGGTTGAATTGGTACAGCCATCATTTCCTCCCTGTTGATTAGTTAGGCATTAGCACTTGAATAACGAGAGTGCTAACTTTCAGCACTCATCATAGCCGATTGCCAAAAATGATGTCAAGACACCCTGCTCTAACAGCTACTCGGCGTTCGATAACACATCGGATAATTTGGAGACTAGGCCGTTCAAGCGATTGGGTTCATGAGCCTCGACATTCAGCCGTAGTAACGGTTCGGTATTGCTGGCCCGGATGTTGAACCAAGCGTCTGGAAACGAAACCGTTAGGCCATCCAGCCAGTCTGCTTCACCTTCCGGGAACATAGCTTCGACTTGTTTCATAACGGCCTGCTTATTCTCAACCTGGAAATTCGTCTCAGGAATCGATACGTACTTTTGATACTTATCGACAAGCTCAGAAAGTTTCATTCCGCTCTGACCAACAATTGACACGGCAATGACCTCCGAGATAAGTCCCGAGTCGGCATACCAGTTATCACGGAAGTAAAAGTGGCCTGATGCTTCACCCCCCAGGGGGGCATTGTGGCGCCGCATTTCTTCCTTAATGCTCGCACCGCCAACCTTCGTACGGACACTGTGGCCCCCGTTGGTCTCGACGACTTCGGGCACCATCCTGCTTGTTCGTACATCATAAATAACGGTTCCGCCAGGGTTGGTTTGTAAGAGCTGTTCAGCCAGTATAGCGATTGTCACACTACCCGAGACGGCACGACCCTGTTCGTCAACGAGAGCAGCACGATCACCATCACCGTCAAAGGCAATGCCGAGATCACACTCCTCCTGCTTAACCATGCGCTGGAGGTCACGCAAGTTTGCTGGTTCCATTGGATTTGCTGGGTGGTTAGGGAAGCTACCGTCCAGCTCGAAGTACATTGGAATAATTTCCCATGGCACTTTTTGACTCAAAAGTGGCACAATGCTGCCGGCCATACCGTTGCCAGCATCGATGGCAATCTTCATAGGGTTAAGCTTGCTAACGTCCACGAAACTTAGTACGTGAGTAATCCATTCTTGCCCAACGTTCTTTTCTTCGAGAGTACCGGGCACACTCGCCCCCGTAAAGTCGCCTTTAATCGCCAGGTCACGCACTTTATCGAGACCACTCTCTAAGCCCACAGGCTTAGCTTCATCGGCACATAATTTAATGCCGTTATATTCTGCCCCATTATGGCTCGCCGTAACCATAGCACCGCCTGCATAGCCAAAATGTCCGACAGTAAAATAAATCATGTCGGTCGTCACTTCGCCGATATCTACCACATCTCTGCCCTGGGCTCGTAACCCATTTATGAGGGCTTCTGCAAGATCGGCCGATTCGGCGCGCATATCACGTCCGACGGCAATGGCGCCGGCACGTTCCAGCCAGGTTGCGAACGCCTTGCCAACAAGTTCGGCTACCCCCTCTGTTAATTCGGTGCCAACTTTGCCTCGAATATCGTAGGCTTTAAAAATGCTAGCGTCCACAGTCCCCTCCTATTCCCTATTACATCTCAATAAACCACTGAGCTAAGCCGCTTGACGATTGCCGGAATCATCAGTGGATAGCGTACGAAGATCGTAATTTTCGATCATAAATCTGAGATCTTCTAGCCACTGGCTTTCATGGGTGAAGTCAAACGAGGCCTCACTGGCGTTTGGATCATACGCAAGTTCTGGGCGCAGCTGCCAAGTAACAAGTCCTGCGTGGTCGATAGTAGGTATGAGATCTTCAGCCGAAACATATGGTGTTACACCTTCGGCGTTCAAAAGCGTGAGAGCGCGAACACCCCGCCTATCCTCATCACTTGATTCATACATAATAAAAGCGGTTCTAATTTCATGTGGCCCCTCCTCGGTAATTTCGGTTGCAGGCACAAATATAGAAACCCGACCAATGTTATGTCGCATGATACCCTTAAAGTCTTTAACGCTCCGGTAGCTAGGCACTGGCACTAAATCGTCAGCAATCCGTGCGTGAACGATTTTATCTCTGGTTCGTTCGGCACTGGCAGCATACCGTCTGTCCAGTTCTTGACCACGCTGAAAAACCGCGCCAATACGCCTCAGGGTCATAACCCGCTGCTCAATAAGAGCGAATTCTCTTTCGTCTGGTCTCTCTAACTCAAAACTCGACATACAAGTCAATTATACAGTAGATTAATCAATTTTTGAAACACTTATTTCTTTATTGTCAAATATATTGACAAGGCAGTTATTTGGGTGCATTATGGGCGGGTATTTTCTCAACCCACAAACCCACCGAAGGGAATACAATGCACCTTTCCAACATCCTCGACGGCATGGACGTCATCGAGGTCAACCTCCGACCGGGTCGAGGCACCAAGCCCCGCGCCCTGATCGGAACCCCCTGCAAGCTGTCGAGTATCGGTGCCGACTGGTTCGCGGAGATCCGCACCCAGGGCATCGAGGACGTCGTCGACGTCACCGATCACCGACAGCCCGACGGCGGCAGCCAACTGGCCGTGGTCTTCAGCCTCAACCCGGACATCGCCGGCGCCGAGGAGCTGGCCCTCCAGTACCTGAACCGCTACCTCGATCACGTGCGCGCTGAGCTCACCAACCTGAGCGAAGCTCCCCAGACGATCGCGCACGACGACCCCTCATCACCCGATGATGAGGCGGTGGTCGCGCCCACAGCGCTCGCACACCTGATCGACACCAGCGACCGACCCACCGTCGATCTGCGCTCGTGCCTGGCTCTCAGCGGCTCCGAGTGCAGTCCCGGCATCCTGGGCCAGGAGTACGGCGACCGCAGCTACGACTAACGGTCGTACCACAGGGGGTGCTTCCCAGACAGAACATTGGGGGGTCTCACAACGGCGTGAGATCTGTTCTGTCTGGGACACACCGGTGGATTAGCAAAGTAGTTTAGGTGCGTTACACGCATTTAGACCCACATACTTTCCTAATCCACCGCGTTCCAACCTTATTACCAAGCAGTTTTTATTACCTGATAAGATATGACCATGTCACGGAAAACTCTACCCTACTCACTGCATATCGATGCCCAAGTGCTCCAGGGCGAGCCGTGGGGACTGTTCCAGTCGGCACTAGGCAACAAAACTTACACTGCCCATGGATCTGATTGGCATTGGCTGGCCATTGCCCGGCAGCGTCGTTACGGAAGTTACCTTGATGTGCCATATGGTCCCACCATCGCTAGCAAAAAGGCCCTCAAGCACGCCATAGACGAACTCACCACAAAAGGTCGGGCTTTGGGCGCGACGTTCGTGCGCATAGAGCCCGTTGGTGATGTGACGAGTGCACAGCTTCGTGCGCTCGGTGCTCGGCCGGCCGAAAAGAACTTTCAACCCCAGCACACTATTATTATTGACGTCACTAAACCCGAGGCTCAACTGAGAGCGGAGTTATTTAAAGGCCGAAAAAGTGCCCTTACCAAGGCTGTGAATAGTGGAGTTACCCTCGAGATGAGTGATGCCTCAGAGATTGGTGACTTCTTAGATATGATGCATGGTATTTATGACAAAAAGCGCATCCAACCACACCCAGATAGTTATTATCAACAGCTTGTGGATAACTTACACACACCTGGTGTCTCTAGGCTGTACTACGCTACCCATGGTGGTAAGCGCGTAGCTGCGGCAATCACGCTTTCTTCACCGACCACAGAGTATTACCTGTTTGCGGCCAGCCATCCTGAGGCACGAGATGTAGAAGCAGCCAGCTTTCTTGTCTGGCAGATTATGCTTAGCGCTAAGGAGCGTGGACTTACTCGGGTTGATTTATTTGGCATCGCTCCGCCCAACCAACCAAACCACCCCTGGTCTGGCTTTACAACCTTTAAAAAGTCATTTGGCGGTGAGGCAGTAGAACGCGTTGGCACGTGGGAAATTCCCTTGAAACCATTCAAGTATGGCTTGCTTCGCGCTGTAAAGCGCCTCAAAAAGTTGCTGTAGCGATATTTCGTCTTTTTAGACTCATCAGCATACGCACACACGTATGGATATCGAATTCGAGCGGTGTTCTGCAGAGCGAGGTTACGCTGGATGCGTAACACTAACTTGCGAACAACCGCCCTCGCCTGTGCACCCGCACAGACTACCCTGGGTTCGTGTTGTCACCTAAGCCTGGTTGACCTAGATGTAGATGCTCACTCGATCAAGTCCTGGAGGGACTCGATCAGAGAGATGACGGCGTCGGGACCGTTCAGCTGCCTGAGCACCTGCTTCTTGACCAATCCGGAGACCGGAAGAAAAGCAGCTGCATCGAGCAGTGACTGGAGCGTCTGGATGGCCGCCGGTGTGATGTCGGCGATCAACATGGCGTTGAACGTGTCGTTGACCGGTGAGGGTCCGAAGACCGCTTCAGTGTCGAGCACTTCCTGGCCATCGGCTTCCTGACGGAAGACGGAGCTGGTAGGGCCGGACGCCGGAGCACCGCCTGCCTTGGCAGCAGCCACGTCGGCGACAAGGTCGACGGGGGAGCTGTACGGCGGACCATCACCAGCCGGATGCGAATGGCTGAGGTCAGCCCTGCCGGAACCGATGACCCCTCTCGGAGTGTCGGGCGGTGGCGGCAACGCGGCGTCAGAGGCTGAGCCAGTCGAACCAGTGACCTGGCAGACCTGAGCGTAGAGCTCCTTCCAGCCCACCACACCTTGCTCGATGTCGGTCCGATGGGACCGGATCACCTGCTCGAGCTTGTGAGCCCGCTCAGGCATGACAGAGTCACCCTGAAGGAGCAAACGATAGACACCGTGGTCATCGGTGTACTCCAGCAGTTGAGCTACTTCCTTGGGGGTGTAGGCCTTCAGGAAGATGAGCAGTGCGAGACTCCGCGCTGCCGGCTGTAGTGCCTCGAACTCACGGGGTGAGTATTCGGCGAGGTGCAGGAAGCAGCGCAATCGGAGCAACCTCTCACCCTTGGGCATGGCGTTCGTCTGCCACGACAGGAGCGTGGTTCGAGCCGACCCAGTCCACTCAGCGAGGAACGCCTGCTCCACGGGGCGAGGATGCTCCGTGAAGAACTGGTGCATCCTCTCCTCTGTTGTTGGGATGACGTCAGGCATCGCTGGTCACCTCGTCGCCCGTGTTGGCTCCCCTGCGACGACGTCGCGGCATACCGCGGGGGCGCAGTCGGTTGGAAGTGCGACGGGAGTTGAGGTGCTGCACCAGCATGCCGGTGAGTAGCGCCTGGGCAGTGGTGTTGGAGCCGGCCAGGCTCATCACCGACGGATCGAAGACGTTGAAGGTCCGCAGCGACGTGATGTACGTCGCCGGCACCACGAGGCGCCCCTTGTCGTCCCAGAAGTTGTCGTGGGAGGAGAACACCTCGGCCAACGAGAGCAGGAACCCGGCTCGCAGCTGGGTCGCGCCCTGGGTGAAGCTGACGTTCTGCACACCCCACGCCTTGTCGACCACGTCGAAGAACGTGATGATGTTCTCGCGGTAGACGGTCTCGCCGAGGGCTGCCATCTGGCGATCGAGGCCCTTGACGAGGTCGATCACCTGCGTGGCGCGGCCGGGGGCCACGTGGGCATGCAGAGCACCGACGACGCGGTAGTAGGTCATGGCGGAGATCAGATCACCGCTCTTGGCCTTCTGGTCCCAGTTGATGCGACCGCGGAGCACGAAGTCGGGCGAGGCGCCGGTCGAAGCCAGCGTCGCCACGCGCAGTAGCAGGGTGGCGACCGAGTAGGTGCCGTCCTGGTTGCGCAGCGTGACGTTGGGGCTGAGCTTCTTCTGCTTGAGGTTGAGCTCTTCGAACAACGCCAGCTCGAACGCGTAGTCGGTGTCGAGGTGGATCTGGCAGCCGAGGTGCGGCACCTCGCTCGGGTCCTCGGCGATGATCATGCGGGCGGCAGCGGTGCGCTGCTGACCGTCGATGATGTACGTCGGGTCCTGCAGGTAGATGCTGCCGTCACGCTCGATGGTGGTCGAACCACGCATGCCCAGGACGATGTCCGGGGTCGTGCCGGCGTTCACCGGGTCCATCAGACCGCGGATGATCTTGGCGCCGAACTGCGCGCGCTGGTACTTGTCCAGACGCAGCTGGTCGTAGCTGTCGGGGTCGACCCATCCACGGATGATGAGTCGTTCCTCGTCCTTGTGCTTGACGACGTCAAGCGTGGCCGAGTTGATCTTGACGCTGGAACGCGTCGGGGTGGCGGAAGCCATGGCTTGTGAGCCTTTCGTCGTGGGTTATATTTCCGTTTGCCTCTGTTTGGCATGGAACACGAACCCGGGTTGTGAATGAACGCCCTTAGGGTCGGACAAGACCGTTAAGCAGCAGCCGAGGCCACGTACTCCACCTACACAGGTGCGTAGGAATATCTCTTTGGTATGGAGATTAAAAAATACTTTACACTTTTTATGAATAAATTGCAATAGCTACTAACATATACATTTTGGGTGGGGTCTACTGGGGTGCTGAGAAGCACTCATCCTGCAGACCCCACCCGCGGCGGCGCTAGGTGGCGCACATCTTATATGGGGCTGGCTTCAGTCCAGCGGTCGGCTACCCACGACGGGCCGCACGTTTTGCTTGGCGTCGTTCGGCTCGACTACCAAGACTCGCCTTAAAGACTGCCAGGTGTTCCCCGCTCGTGAGTTGCAGCTCGCGATGCAAAGCGTCGTGACACGACTTGATGATCATCAAGTCGGCAATATCCGCGCGTAGCGCCTCAATCAGAGCTTGGTCAGCCTCACGGTCCCGTCGCAAACTGCGAACTCGCCCCCGGGCAGCCCTGAGTTGGCTTTGCAGATCCTCAACCTCGCGCGAGCTATCGGATGTGACGACGATGTTCATGGGCGCACTTGGCTTGACCTCAGCCACACGTAGCTGCGACCGAAGCTCGGCAGTCTGAGCTTCGAGTTCAGTGATACGCTCGCCCTGGTCGGC
>CAZTXC010000007.1:17098-21538 GCA_964617855.1 uncultured Candidatus Saccharibacteria bacterium
GACCGATTGTCGCAACCTCGACTGAACCTGCCGACCCTCTTCTACGTCACGTTCCAGGCTAGCAATAGCGGCCTTGTCTTCGTCGTGGCGGTCGTTGAGGTAGGTGTTCTGTGACTCCAACCTCCCCACCAAGTCCCGTAGTTGGTCTTCGGTCAAACCTTCAAGGTATGACAAGTCGATCTCCGGCGCGTCGGTCTCGGCCGCCACAAGTTTGATGCTGCTAGCACGGGGCATGTCCTCCCTACTGGTGGGTGCCCAATCGACAACAATCACCCCATCGGCCTCCATGCGGCGGCACTCGGCCACCACATCGTCCAAGGCGTGCTGGTCGCGGGCCCCCTTCATGCCATAGCCCATGTGCTGAGCGAGTGACACAAAGCCGGCGTAGCCACGCATAGTTATCACTTCCCCGCCACGCTGCTCGAGCGTGTCAACGATTCTCTGACGAAGCGAGACTCCCATTAATTCCCCCTGTAAAGGTGTGTGCGTTGCCGCGCGACCCAGGATTGTCCTGAATGTGTATGTATAGTGCTCCTGCGTCATCGATTTTTCAAGCGATTCCCACCCGGCAACTATAGCGCTTTGAGCTCTTGTCGAACGATTGCGCGCTCGTCCCACTTTTCTCGACTATCGCCAACCGTGCGGAACTTTTCATGGCCCATGCCGGTTATCAAGACAACCGAGTCTTTGGTAGCTTCTTTGAGCGCCGTACGAATGGCTTCGCGCCTGTCGGCAATTTCAGAGGTCTTTTTTGCGCCACCGGCCTTGGTGATGCCAGCCATGATCTCGGCACGAATCGTTGCTGGGTCTTCACTGTATGGCTCATCGTCCGTTAGATACACGTTATCGGCTAAATCGGCCGCTACCTTGCCCATCTTTGGTCGCTTACCTTTGTCGCGATCGCCAGTAGCACCAAACACAATGCTCAGGTGCTTGGCTCCCAGTAGCCGCAAAGTAGTCATGACTTGACGCAGGGCATCCTCGGCATGAGCGTAGTCGACAATCACGGTAAAGGGTTGGCCTTCATCAATTGATTCCATGCGGCCAGGCACGAGTTTAACCGCAGCAACACCCGCAACGATATCCTCATCCTTTAAGGCCAGCGCCCTCCCAACGGCTACCGCAGCCCCAGCATTGTAGGCATTAAAGGTTCCGAGCAAGCTGGTGTGAATATCCATGCGATAGGTTTTGTCATCGGTTGGGTGGTCGATAATAGCAAAGCTGGAGCCCTTCATGTCGCTATGTAACTGCGCCATGTGTAAAACCGATTTTTCATTCGTGCCAAAGGAGTACGTGAACGACTTGCCCGCTCGTGCAGCAAAAAAGTCGTACCACGTATCGTCACGATTAAGGATGGCAAACTTTGGCTTTTTCTTGAGCAGTTTGGCTTTGGCGGCAGCGTAGTTTTCCATGGTGCCGTGGTAGTCCAAGTGGTCCTGAGTCAGATTAGTAACGACAGCTACCTCGAAAGGCACGAAGTCCAACTTATGCTGGTCAAGTGCGTGACTAGTAACCTCGACTATCACCCAATCGACTTTGGCCTTGCGAGCTGATCGCAAAAACCTAAATAACTCGTTGGTCAGCGGTACCGTACGATTGAGGTCATTGATGTGCTCTTCGCCATCAAGCTCGACGACTGCCGTCGTGAACATGGCGGTCTTTTTGCCAGCAGCTTTGAGGACCTCGTTGATAAAAAAGCTGGTTGTTGTTTTGCCATTAGTTCCCGTCACACCAATAATCTTTAGCTTGCGGGCCGGAAAGCCGTAGCGAAGGTTAACAAAAAAAGCTCGACTACACCGATAGCCTTGCTCCACAAACGGTATTACTTGACGCGGCACAAGCTTACGAACCGCCTTACTCAACCCCTCTTTCATACCCCAATCATACAACGTTCTAGCGTGTTTACCTGCCGAGAAGAGGTATTTCTGCTATAGTGACCGCCATGAAGATCTTGGGCATAGAGACCAGTTGCGACGAGACGGCTGCTGCGGTAGTTGAAGATGGACGCCGTCTACTCAGCAATGTCGTGAGCAGTCAGATAGACATCCACAAGGAGTACGGCGGTGTAGTGCCCGAAATTGCCGCTCGCAGCCACATAGAGGCGGTACTACCGGTAGTACACGAGGCGCTACGGGTAGCGTTTCCGACACTACCCGTAGCGGATGCATGGAACCAGATCGACGGCATTGCCGTCACCTACGGTGCTGGATTACTAGGCTCGCTGCTCATAGGTACGCTCACCGCTCGCACTCAAGCACTGCTCCACAACAAACCCCTGTACGCCATAAATCACGTGGAGGGCCACGTGTACGCCAACTTCTTAACTGAGACTACGCTGGAGGGCTATACCCTGCCCCATCGGCAACCAGAGTTTCCGTTGCTAGCCCTGATTGTCTCGGGTGGACATACGCAGTTAGTGTTGTTCGAGGATCATTTTAAGTATCAGTTACTCGGTCGCACGCATGACGATGCCATCGGCGAAGCTTTCGACAAGGCGGCTAAGATCCTAGGCCTGCCCTACCCCGGGGGACCCTCAATTGCCTTGGCGGCAGCAAAAGGCGACCCAAACGCTTACTCACTCCCTAAAGCCAACATGGCAGACAAATACGCTTTTAGTTACTCCGGTTTAAAGACAGCCCTTCTACGCGCCGCACAACGTGAGATTGGTGAGGACTTCACCTTCCCTAGCCATAAGCTGTCTGAGAGGCTCTCAGAGGCGCAGAAGGCCAATTTTGCAGCCAGTTTCCAACATGTTGCAATAGAAACCGTCGTCGATAAGACACTCAAGGCTTATGAAGAGTTTGGGCCAAAGTCAGTGGTTATTGCTGGAGGTGTGGCAGCCAGCCAAGAACTACGCCGCCAGTTACACGAACGCTTACCCATACCTATTGACTACACCGATCCAAAACTTTGTACCGATAATGGCGCCATGGTTGCAGCCTTAGGTTGTTTTGTGGCCAAGCTCAAACCAGAGTCAGCTAAGAGTCATCAAGCTGATCCGCTCACTCTTGAGACGATGCCGAATCTTGTGATGTAGCTCCGTCGGCTGCCCCTGTCCCTTCGTAAGCTGCAACAATGCCATCAAACGCAGCTGACTCGGCCTCCGAAATTCCGACGATATCTTCTTCACCGGTATCCGCCAGTGACCGCCCGCCACTTTGACCCATATTGGCCGCGTCTCTAATGATTCTGCCTTCGAACTCAAACCATTCTCTCGCGTTTCGCTCACTCTCCTCCTCTAAACGCCTGAGCTCCTGATCAAAGACCGATGGTCCGGTTGCTACATGGGTATCTGGGGCCATGGCTATTCCCCCGAGACTACTGATAAGCTCAAATCCCTCTGTTAGTTTTTCGGTAACATCACCTATCGCGGCATCGAGCATGCCGCCTCCAGGGCTGGATTCATGTGGTGTTTCGTTGACGTATATAATCGACTCTGACATGTCTATACATTAGCACTTTTTTATCAAATTGTCAATCTGTTGAAACTGGTGTAGGGCGTGTATACTAAGGGTGAAAACAAACACGTGAGTTATGGGGGTAGCACGATAGCAAGCCAATGGTTTGCATCTATTCGTGTTACCTCTTTCACGTGAATCAACGAGGAACCTCCCATTAAGCTCCCTAAAGTCTACGAACCAGCCCAATATGAATCAGACATCTACCAGCTCTGGGAGCTTAGTGGTGCCTTCTCCCCTACCCCAGATGGTGACCCTTTTACTATTATTATGCCCCCACCTAATGCAAACGCTGATTTGCACGCTGGTGCTGCCCTCTTTACGGCAATTCAAGACACGGTCATTCGCTACCAACGCATGCAAGGAAAAGCTGCTTTATGGGTGCCTGGCGCCGACCATGCCGGATTTGAAACTTGGGTAGTCTACGAAAAACACCTCAACAAACAAGGTAAGACTCGCTTCGATTACAGTCGAGAGGAGCTCTATAAACAAGTGTGGGACTTTGTACAGCAAAACAAAACTAACTTTGAATCACAATTCCGAGCACTTGGTGCGAGCGCCGACTGGAGCAGATTCACCTTCACGCTGGATGAGAAAGTTGTCCGTACCGCCTACTCTACCTTCAAGCGTATGTGGGACGACAAGCTGATTTACCGTGGCGAGCGACTAGTTAACTTCTGCACCTATCACGGCACAAGCTTTGCCGACATCGAGGTTGAGTATAAGGATCAAACTACCCCGCTCTACTACATGAAGTATGGCCCTTTTACCCTGGCGACAACGCGTCCTGAAACTAAGTTCGGCGATACGGCCGTTGCGGTAAACCCTGATGACAAGCGCTACCAGGAGTGGATAGATAAAGTTATTACTGTCGAAGGGGTTAATGGTCCATTTGAGGTTCGTGTGGTTGCCGACAAGATGGTTGACCCCGAGTTTGGCACAGGAGTAGTTAAGATCACCCCAGCCCACGACTTCAATGACT
>CAZTXC010000008.1:0-12243 GCA_964617855.1 uncultured Candidatus Saccharibacteria bacterium
TTATATTAACCCTACGGATAAACAAGTCATCCAAAATGGCCTCGTACTCATCGATTCAAAGCCACGGGGCGCTAGCGTGACTATCAACGGACGACTAGAAAAAGATCGCACAGAATCTCGCCTGACCCTGCCCCAAGGGAACTACTCATTCAAGATAAACAAAAAGGGATACCGTGAATGGAGCCGTAGGTTTGCGCTTGGAGGCTCTGAAGTTGTTGACCTCAATTACATCCGCCTGATCCCAAGTACCATTAAAAGCACTGAGGTCACTCGCTTTACAAAGCCACTTACTCTGTCAACTCAAAGCCCTGACCGCAAGTGGCTTTTAACGCACACGCAAGACGCAGCCACGTTTGACGTCGCAGATTTAACAAGCAAAACATACACCAGCACCAAATTGGCGGTACCTGCCGACCTATCTGCGCTAGGGCTGGATCTGAATAGCGCACGAGTGGTCGAGTGGTCAACTGACAACGAGCATGTGCTACTTGAGTTAACGCAAGGTGAGCAAAAAAGATTTTGGGTTATCAGTCGCGCGAACGCAACGCAATGGTTCGATGTCGGCGCCCGCTACGGACTAAGTGTTCAAAAGGTGACATTGCGTGACAAGAAATGGGACAAGTTATTTGTGCTCGATGCGAATGGCGACCTACGAGATGCAGATGTAAATGCCAACACCATTTCGGCACCTCGGCTACAAAGAGTTATAACCTACGCCAGTTACGGGCCAGACAAACTTGCGGTCGCCCAGCGTGATCAAACGACTGAACGGGCAAACTTGATAATCATGGAAAAAGCTGCCAAAAAGATCATATCTACTACAACTGTACAAGCCGCTAGTGACTACTTGCTTGATATTAATCAGTACGACGACAACTGGTATGCCGCGTATGGCTCAAAGCAAGATCGGGCCGTAAAGATTTATCTAAACCCATTCGAAGACCTTAAAACCAACTCACCATCGCCACAAAAGCCATTAACTATACTCGATGCTGTTGATCCGATCGCCATTGGTTTTTCAGGAGGATCACAGTTCTTAGGCTTGCAAGACGGAAATGGTTTTGTGATATTTGATTTTGAGTATCAGCGGACGTACCGGTACACGACAGGTCTGGCTCTTGAAAACCCCGACCGCAAAGTTGCTTGGCTGGACGGCAACCACTTGCTACTAAGAGTAGCCGGCCAACAGCATCTCATAGATTACGACGGACTAAACTTGCAAAACCTCGGTAGTGCACGCAACATTCAAGTGGCCGCCTTCGACAAGGCCGGGGAAAGCTTTGTAGCAGTAGCCCCAACAGCAGACGGAGCTGCCGACACTCTTGTTAGGTACGATCTACTCACTCCAGAGGATCAGTGAAATAGCCAGTTCCTGAAGCGCTGGAACAAACTTGTTGAGTTGCCCGGGACGACCTGAGGTGTCTCTGCGACAGTCGTCACCGGTGCGGCAGTCTCGTCAGGTTCGGGGCTAATTTGTTCAGCCTGAACGATCAATCGGTTTGTGGCAGTCCCAGGAGGATCGCAGGTAATGAGGGTCGTTGTGTGGCTCTTGGCAGCCGCACCTAATACGCTCACTTCGGTTGGTTTAACAATTTTTTTGTTGTACACACGGTAAATGTAGCGCTGCGATTGATAGTGGAGCACAAATGTGTCGTTAATCTCCAGTCGGTTAATAAGGACGAACGCAAACTTATATTTGCCATTATTTAGGATGTTATTGCTCGAGTGGCCGACTAGGACGTTATTACCAGGTTGGCCTGGTACAGCCGTATCGGCATAGTGCACAGCCCCCCGCTCTAGTGCAGCTTGAACTTTTGCTTCTTCGACACTTGGCTGATCGTATACAACAGGAATATCAAGATTAATTTTAGGGATAATTATCCGTGGTTCAGGACCAACAGGCTGACCCTGTCCTCCCCCGATGATAACTGGCGTTGAGGCTTGACTCCCCGGTGAAACATAGGCCTTGAACTGTGCGATGAACAGCTCATTGAAGTTGAGGAAGATAAACAAGAAGCCAACAGACAGCGCAAAGCCAATCGCCCGAACATGCTTGTTGTCCTTGACGGCGCCGGCACGTTGTTTAACTCGTTGGGTTATCTGGTCTTTAACTTCTGCGACTGTTTTTACCGTGTCGCCAGAACCAGCTTGTTGCTGTCTTGTGCGCGGAATAACACCTGTGATGTGCCCAGGTTCTGTTCGTAGTTGGCTTTGCTCGATTTGTGGACTGTTTTGTGTTTGATAATATTCCTGCCAAACATTGTGCTTTTCTTCGTTTGAAAGGCCCTCGTAGTAGGCATGCCAGGCACTTTGTACCTGTTCTGCGGTAGCACCAGAATTAACAAGTCGTTCAAAATAAGCCCGGTGGCTAACCTCAGCTTTGTTTAACGGCGGTTCTTTAGCCAAGGCTTTTTGAACCTTGGAGCGAATCACGTTCAGTGCTGCATCATAGTGTTGTTTAGTGGGGTGTTTAGGCATGTAAACAAAGGTTATGTTCTTCTCGCTTGATTATAGTACAATAACCCCAGTTTGTCTTGAGGCGACCCTTGCCGGGGTGGCGGAATTGGTAGACGCGCTGGACTCAAAATCCAGTGATGGCAACATCGTGCGGGTTCAAGTCCCGCCCCCGGCACCAGGATGTAGAGCAGCTTTCGCTGCGACTCGACGAACCGCTCCACAGGAGCCGTTCGGGGTTCAAGTCCCGCCCCCGGCACCAGATTCAGAGGCCTCCCAGGCACCCGACGACAATGCCTCCAGTGGCTTATTAGGAAACTGCAACCACCATACAACAAGCGGCCCCCATGAATGTATGAGCGGCACGGAGACAACCTGGCCATCAACGGCAAGCAATACTTTATCCTCAACTGTTACCGCAATGTGCGCTTGGCTAGTGCTCGTAACATCATGCAGATGCTCGACCAACTGAACCACACCCATCACGGATGTTATCGAAACGCCAAGCGGTGCAAGTAATTTTTGCAGCTGCTTAAAGTCACACATCAACAGTGTGCCCGCCCGATCGAGGAGAGATCGCCCATCTGCTATGTGCTCCAGGCTATCACCACTCAAGCACAAACGTAAATCTTGTTCGAGCAAGTTTTCAATAAGGAGGGTGACTTCTGAGCCTTTACCAAAGTCACCCGAAAGCCAGGATGCATCTGCCCAATGGGCACTCGCTAGAAGACTGCTTTTGGCAGATTTGGCAAAACCTCCTCCCGCACCACTTGGCAGGAAGTCGTTAATGAACGGTTGCTCCTCAAGCACACGGCGCAAAGAATCTGGCACCAGCACCTGTACATCGCCAATTCCAGCTGCTTGAGCTGATAACAATGCATTGCTAACCGTACTAAAGCCGTGGGCGTTTCCTCCAATTATCAAGAGCTTTCCAGCCAAACCTTTGCTCTCTGGCTTGCTCCAGAGCACATCCGGGTATAGGGGGTCGGTTGTCTGCTTTTGCCAGTAATCCGTACTCACCCTAGTCACTCAATTCAATGCTAACTGGACAGTGATCAGAACCCATCACGTCAGCATGTATGGCTGCTGCTTTAAGCTTGGGGGCTAGTTCTCTCGACAGCATCCAATAGTCAATCCGCCAGCCAACATTTCGAGCTCGCGCGTTGGCCCAGTGCGTCCACCAGCTATAGGCATCAGTTTTGTCTGGATATAGCTTACGAAACGTATCAACAAAGCCTGCATCAACAAAATTCTGGAACCCTTCTCTCTCTTCATCAGTGAAACCATGCTTTCCAACATTTGCTGCCGGGTTGGCCAGGTCGATCTCTTTATGCGCAACGTTCAAGTCGCCACAAAAAGCTACAGGCTTTGTTTTCTCTAGTTCCTGCACGTATGCGAGGAAGGCTTTGTCCCAGTGCTTGTGCCTCAGCTCAACTCGCGACAAGTCGCCTTTACTATTTGGCGTGTAGACTGTAACAACCCAAAAACCCTCAAACTCGGCTGCAATTACTCGTCCTTCGTCGTTTGGGTTTCCATACGTGTCACCAGTTACGCCAAACTCTTTAACAATGTGCTCCGGGAAACCATCAACATACTGCAGGGCTGGTTGTTTGCTCAAAATTGCAGTACCCGAATATCCCTTTTTGACCGCGCTAAAAAAGTGCTCTTCATATTCTTCAAAATCGATTTCGAACTGATCGCGGTTGGCCTTGGTTTCCTGCAGACAGAGAATGTCGGGTTGATGTTCAGTTAAAAAGCTTTGCAGCGCGCCCTTGTTGAGCACGGCTCGGATGCCATTGATGTTCCATGAGTATAGTTTCATGCCATCAGTATACCGTGGTCAGGCACAAATCTGGTACACTACTCAACAAGCATGAGCACGTACAAAAGAGTGTTACTCAAAGTATCAGGCGAACAGCTTTCTGGTAAGTTTGAAGTTGGCATCGACTCCGAGTTAGCCAAGTGGCTAGCTAACGAAATAAAATCCGCACTTTCATCAGGGGTGCAGTTGGTTATCGTAGCTGGTGGCGGCAACATGGTGCGTGGCGAAGAAGTAGCTAAGCATGGCATTAAACGCCCGACTGCTGATCAAATGGGTATGTTGAGTGGGCTAATCAACTCCATGGCATTGACCGATATTTTCGAAGAGAACAACTTGCCCACGCGCTGCTTAACCAACATCTTTGTTCCACAGGCCGCTGAGTCATATTCGTTTAGGCTCGCTGAGAAGCATCTGCAAAAAGGTAAGGTCGTAATAGTAGCCGGGGGAATTGGAAGGCCGTACTTTACTCACGATACAGCTGCCATCAATCTAGCGTTGGAACTAAGCTGCGACGCAGTCTTTAAAGCCACCAAAGTGGATGGTGTATATGATATGGATCCGAATAGTCATGAGAACGCTGTCCGACTCACGTCACTATCATTCAAAGAAGCTGCCCATAACGAAGATATAAAAGTGATGGACCAAGCAGCCCTGGCCCTTGCGATGGATCATCGTATGCCAATAGTCGTATACAACTTCATGCAACCAGGTGCACTCGGCGACTTGTTGCACGGCCAAGCCGTTGGCACCAAAATTAGTTAGTCATTAGCAAAATTCTCGCGCCAATTGTACATGACTTCGTTGAAGCTATCGGGCGAACTAGCAATCTCTGCATCGAGTGCTTCTGGCGTGATCCACTGCATCTGCGCTACCTCATCTTCTTGAAGCACTAAATCGTCGATGTCAATATCTAGCAGTAGCGTGTACACTTGAAAGATACGGTGTCCAAAGAAGTTTTTTCCGGAAACAAAAATTTTCTTTGTCTTGACCAGATCCTGGCCAGCCACCCCAATCTCTTCATACAACTCACGGTGTGCCGTTTCGTCATAGCTATGCCCTGACTCAACAGTTCCCTCTACAGCAGGTGTCCATAACCCCGGGCCGTGCGGTTTTGACATGGAGCGTTGCTGTAAGAGAATCTCGCCCTTTGAGTTGGTGATCCATATGCTAATGGCGCGCCAAGTGTCCTCATTCTTTAGTAGTGAGCGTTTTTTCTGACCAATCACTTGATCATCTTTTGTAACTAGATCAACTGTTTCGTCGCTCATTTGGCAGCTCTCTTGAGTACTTTGGCGGTATCTCGATCTGTGTCGCGTTTCTTGATGGTTTGCCGTTTGTCGTAGTGCTTTTTACCTCGCCCAGCAGAGATTTCCAACTTCACGAATCGACCCCTAGTTAAGAATCGAACCGGTACAATGGTCAGACCTTGCTTCTTAAGCTCAAGTAGGTGTTCAATTTCGCGTTTTTTAGCAAGCAGCTTGCGATCAGCTGTGTCGCGGTGAGGATGCCCGTCGGGTAGATTCTTAGGCACGATAGTAGCGTTTATAAGCCATAGCTCGTCGTTCTTGATGTTAACGTAGGCCCCACGCAGGTGAGCCTGGCCTAGTCGCAGCGCTTTTGTCTCAGCGCCAGACAGCACCAAACCGACCGTCAAAGAATCTTTGAGGTCGTAATCAAAGCGCGCTCTCTTATTGGCAATAGTACCGGGCTTTTGTTTCATACCGGTATTGTAAACAATTCTTAAGCAGTGAGCTACTTTGTGACAGGCTGATTGTATTCAGCGATCTTTTGTTTAGCCGCATTCCATAGTGACGAATCGTGAAGTTTTTGCTGTCGGTAGTACCAGTATTCGACACCCCACAAATCGACTTTCTTCATGCCTGTGTCAACGCCATAGTCGATGCGCTCTTTTAGCTTTTCGGCATCCATGGTCTTGTTTTGTTCTTCAATGCTCAAATCAAGTATGTCGGTTGGGCCCCAAGCTTCAGACTGCAGTTCATGCACGATCATGCTGCGATTTTGGGTGATCTGCGTAACTGCAGCTAATGCGCCGTAGTATGCTGCTGGATAAGGATACTCGAAATATCTCTTAGTGATAGTTTTGTCCCATACGCGCTTGTACACAGACACACCGTATTGGTCTGGTGTCGGCGCGTAAACGGGCCACCCAAGCGAGTTATTACTGCGACTGATTAGTACTGGGTGATCTTTGTCGAGACTTTTGGCAAGGTCAAACTCTTTTACTAGGCGCTCTCGCGTAAAGTCTGGGCATTCACCAAATACCTTTAAGAAATACTCATTCTCTAACTGATATGACTCCAGCGCGGGATTATTTTTATATCGATCTATTACAGCTGCAATGTAGCGTTCCAGTTTAGGCTGCCATGAGGATCTCGGCGTATTGAGGGCCCAGGCTGGCATATGACACTCTGGCCACCGTGGCTGCCGCAGACCAATCGCTAGAGTTACCTTGGCACCATACATGTTAGCCATTCGGAATTGCTGATCAAGCTGGCTGAAATTATACGTGCCTTCAGTAGACTCAGCCTCGTTCCAATAGCTGACGAGTCGCAATCGGCGAATATTCAAATCGTCGAGGATTGCCTCAAGAGTGTCAGTTGGCTCAAGCCCAAAGTGTCGGCTATATTTGGCAATGAATGTCACTCCGAGTTCAAGATGTTCGTTACGGTGTTTATGTTCGTACCAACTAGAGAGTCCTAGTATAGAGATATTAAGAAGTATCAGTAGCCCCATCAACGCAAAACCAACCCTCCAGCCCAGGGATGCGCTTCGCCACATTCCGCGGGAGACGGAATCTTTGCGATGTTTGACAGATGTTGTTGTAGTACTCATAACCAGGTATACTGCTATTGATTATCCATGAAAAAACGAACAATCACAATTGTTATCCCGGCCTACAACGAGTCAGGCAATATTAAAAGTTGTCTTGACGCTATTGCAAGCCAAATTGACATGCCAGATGCTGTCATCGTCGTCGATAATAACTCCACTGATGATACCGTTGCGATTGCAAAGCGTTACCCGTTTGTCACCATCTTGCACGAACATACTCAGGGCATTGTGTTTGCTCGTAACGCGGGCTTTAATGCCACTACAACTGATGTAATAGCGCGCATAGATGCAGACACCATCATCGAACACGATTGGGTAAAGCGTTTGCGCAGTTTTTACGAGACCGAAACGGCTGCCATAACTGGCAGTTGCTACTTTTATAACGTTCCGCATCCTCAACTGGGTCGGCGTATAACTAATGGCTTGCTGTATCACTTCAACTACTTTATAACCGGCTACTACCCACTCTGGGGCTCTAACATGGCTTTGCGTCGTGCGGATTGGCAGAAAGTAGCCAACAAGGTTTGTTTGCAGAACGACATCCACGAAGACCTCGATATTAGTAGCCATTTACATGCTGCTGGAGTTGCGACTGTTTTCGACAACGATCTGCTAGCTGGCGTGCTCATGCGTCGGAGCTTCTCGAGCCGAAAAGCTCGCTGGGACTTTGCTATGCAATGGCCCCGATCTTTACGGCGACACGGCCAACTTAGCTGGATTCCCGCCACACTGGGGGCGGTGTTTATTTACGCAACAAGTTGGGTGCCTCGTGCCTGGGTAGCTTTTGATAAATTTAGGGTGCAGCTTCGTCGTTGGTTTGCATACGATTCCCGCTGATTGTCTTTACCTCACAACCAGACCACAAACCCTTGTTGGCTTCTCGAGCCTTAGCCTGATACATCGTAAATTCATCCATTTTTTGAAACGGAAAACTAACATAAGCAAAGCCATAGCCGTTCTTGATAATCTCGGCATTAATTAAGCGTCCATCCGGCAAGTACGCATACCGCAGTAATCGATTGTACCTGTCCCTGTTTGAGTTGGTGGGGTCAACTTCTAGCCGTACTGCATTCTCACCAATAAGTTGCTTGGTATACGTTGATGCCGCCTGCCCAAAACACTGAACTGGCGAATCAGGCTTGTGTGTTTCGGGGGTATCAACACCAATCAAACGTACTCTTTCGGCAGTTCCAGCCATGTCGACTGCGAAGGTATCGCCATCAACAAACTCGGTCACACGATAGTACCCTGCTGGTACATCGTTCTGTACTTTAACCTGTTGAAGCAACTGAGGCTGCGTCTGCAACCAATAGGTAAGTAAAGAGACCGCTAAAGCAACTGCTACTTTTATAAGCCGATGCCGCACCCGTTTTGTCATTATTTTAGTATGGCACGGAACTACGGCTAAAACACATTCAGGTTGCTATTAATTGTTTAAAACGATCAACTACTTTAAAATAACTCCTGTTATCCGGACACGCGCGAGTGGCGGAATTGGTAGACGCGCTAGCTTCAGGAGCTAGTGAACATTACGTTCGTGGAGGTTCAAGTCCTCTCTCGCGCACCAAATAGAGATTATAGGTTAGCGATACGCTGTTGTGTCATCCAAGCGCTGACATTATTAAAGCGATCGGATGGTGACACCATAGCATGCGGCCTATAGCCTTTCATGCCCGTAGTCTGCAAGTAATCAAAGCTTGACTGGTATAAGGCTATGGCTGGGACGTCATCACGCCAACTTTGCAAGAAACCTTTGTACTTAATAACGCGCACGACTGGGTCATTACGTGTGCGGCCAGCTTCAAGGCTAGCGTCAGCATTCGACGATTTATATTCAGAAAGATTCAGTCCACCAAGCCGAGCTTCTCTTGAATGCCAGTAGGCGTACACATCGGCATCAACACCCAACCCGATACTGTAAAGCAAGATGTCATAATTATGGGGCGTGATGTAGTTTTGTTGCAGTTCTGACTCATCTAAAAGATCTACATGTACTTTTACGCCAAGTTCAGCCCACTGCTTCTGTAAGTCATTTGCTACCAAGCTATATTCAGTTGTGTTTTGGGTAGCGAGATTGAGGACAACTTGCTTGCCATCTTTAACTCGGTTACCTGAAGGATCGAGTTTATACCCGGCCGCATCAATTAACTTGAGGGCTTCTTCTTTGTTGGGGGCTTTTTGTTGTAGATCTGGCCCATACACAAGCTGTGATTGCAGCAGAGGTCCTGGCAGCGGCAACCTGGTGTTCTTGAGTGTTTGACTGCGTAGGCGATCGGTATCATAGCCGAGTGCAAGTGACTGACGAAGCTTTGCATCACTGAGTAGTGGGCTTGTTGTCTTGAAGAAGGCAAACACGCCATTTGTAAGGGGTACGTTCATAGCATTCGCCGATACCATACCAATGTCCGGTGCGCCAATAAAGCTACTACCCGCCACGGCCTGCACCTCACCATTCTTGAATCCCTGTAGGGCATCGTCTTGATCCGGGTATGTATGAACGCTTAATTGATCGAGCTTCGGCTTATCGGTATGATAATCGGCAAATGGAAGCAGGTTAATTTGCTTGCTTGTTAACCCAACGCTTATAACTTCACCAATCCTGAATGGACCAGCGCCAATTGCATCCTTAATGTTAAAGGGCGCTGAGCGCAGCTGTGCTGGCTCGACTTTACCTAAGATGTGCTCCGGTATTATCCCAGTCGTGAGTGACTGTGGGAACGCGGTTAAACTTACCGGCAGGGTGAAGACAACTGTTTGTGGGTCCTTTGCCTCAACACCTATGAGCTGCCAACTCTGGTTGAACGGAGAGCGAGTGTCAGGATGTTGAATGGTTTTATAGGTAAAGACAACATCTTTAGAGGTCAGCGGCTTGCCATCGTGCCACGTAAGGCCTTTGCGCAGTGTCACGGTGTACGTTGTGCCTTTTTCATCTACACTGAACCCCTCGGCAAGATCGCCGACGAGACGGTTGCTATCGTCATATTTGAGTAACCCAGCAAAAACTAAACGAGACAACGAGGAGTCGACTAATCCAGCTGCAAAGATTGGGTTGATATTTGTAAGATCACCCACAACGCCTTCGCTATAGGAGCCTCCGGCAACAAAATCATCTTGGCGGTAGTATGCAGCGAGTTGTCTGTTTTGAATAAATAAGCCGGTTGCTATGCTGGCTACGAGCAGAAGCCAGGTCATTACGTGACGGCGAACGGCGATAACATTGCCCCATCGCCTAATAACATGCTTATCTAGCTGTTGACTCGCCTGATCTGTCGCCAAGGCGACTGACTCTTGCTTTTTTTGCAGACCTTCTACGCTCACCAAGTCTCTAACTGGCTTTTTAATACGAGGTTTGGATATTTTTGCCACCTCTGCCGACTCCTACTTTCCCGACAAAATGCCAAGAATAATCGATAGCACAAATACCACGGCAACAATAATTGTTATTTGGTGCAACGTTTTGTCGACGCCCCTGCGGGCTGTATGAATCTCTCCGCTGGAACCAAAGCCGGCACCCAAGCTCGCTCCGCGTGTTTGTAGCAACACCAATACGGTCAGAAGAACTGCTGCACCAATAGTTAAAGCGTGGAAAGTGTCGGCATTCATGCGTGTTGAGGATCCTTATAGGTGTCTAAAATGGTAGTTACGAGGTAGTTTACCAAGCCGATTATCAAACCGCCCAGAACCGCGGCCCCAAACGTCGTAATAGTCAGCCTGGAGCTGATTTTATCTACCAGGAACATCATAAAACCGTTAATGACGAGCACGAACAAACCAAGCGTAAGCACCAATGCTGGTAGAGACATAATGACAATAATTGGCTTCAGAACTGAGTTTACTATAGCCAGCAGCAGACCAACCCACAGAATGGTCTTTAGCTTTTGATCAATGACGATATTTGTGACTAAACGACTAGCAATCCACAAACCAAGGCTGCTAGCCCCCCAGCGGACAAGAAAACGTGCAATTGGTGATTTCACACGCTTATTGTAGCAGATTGTGCTCCGCTGAGACTAGCTGGTGAAAATGCTTTGAGGCTTGCTCGGCAACTTGGCGCTGAGTACCTTGCATCCGTCTTTCGTAACGAGCACGTCATCCTCTAGGCGAACCCCAATGGCTTCGCTGGCAATATATATTCCTGGCTCCACAGTGAGTACCATGCCTGGCTCAAAAGTACGCAGGTAGTCACCAACATCATGTACGTCAAGGCCCAGCCAGTGCCAGGCATGTGGGTAGTAGCTGCGCAACAAGCTCTTATCGCCAATTGGCTTCAGGTGAAGGCGCCGCATGCTGTCCTCAAGATGATCGTTCACCAGGGCGTCCACTTCTTTAAAGGTTACTCCGGGCTTAATAGCTGCAAAGCCAACCTTTTGCGCTTGATACACTGCATCGTACACCTCTATCTGCCGTTGACTGACATTCCCTACAGGATACGTTCGCGTAATATCGGCAGCATAATTGTTTACTTCAGCGCCGGTGTCTAGGAGGGCAAGACTTCCAGGAGACAGTGCAGCCTGATTGGCGTGATAGTGCAGCGTGCAAGCATTCTTACCGCTCGCAACAATAGGCGTAAAAGCATGCCCTTGAGCTCCGCGCTTGCGATACCCTGCCGATAAATCCGCTTCTACTTGATACTCGAATTTGTAGCTTGTAAGGTTGACTCTTATTTCTTCAAGGGTTTCAGAAGTGATGTTGATCGCCTCTTGCAGAGCCTCAATCTCCAACGGCTGCTTTATCTGTCGCAGCAATGCCAGCGGTTCTCTGATGTCTGCAACTGCTCGCCGACCGTGCTCCCGCAACTGCTTCATTAACACTGCCCGTGAAGGATTGGTGTACAACGAGATATTATCGATATAACTCGGTGCCGGGTGGAGTGTCGCGACTGTTTTAGCTTTTTTGAGCCGAACAGCTAAACGCTTCCAGCCGACGTCGTGCGTCAAAACTGTTTTAACCCCACTCACTGATGTTATGTCACGAGGCAGTACCTGGCCATCAAAGATATTCTCAGTCTCGGACCTCTCTGGTAGTATCACCCATTCGTCGCCTTTTTTGGTATCTGCAACCCAGATAACGCTTGGTAATTCTAGCCCAGTTAGGTACCAAAAACTGCTATCTTG
>CAZTXC010000008.1:12253-19468 GCA_964617855.1 uncultured Candidatus Saccharibacteria bacterium
AACAACAACAATCAGCTCCGCTTTCGTAACACCTAGAAGCTTCGCTCGATTTTTGATGAAGAACTGTGGTGGGAATTGTGTCATATGTCCTATCCGAGTTCGAGTTGATCAGGGTCAATCTTAGCAGATAATTGCTGGACTTTGCCTAACTTGCGTTCCAGTGTGCGTGACTTTGTGCTGGCGGAATCGAGTGTCTTGCCGGCCTGATCAATCTTTTCGCGAGCTTTTTCAAGGAGATCCCCAAACTTACCAAATTCGCCCTTGACCGTGGTGAGCACCTCCCAAACCTCGCTAGTCTGTTCGGCTATAGCGAGTGTCCTGAACCCAAGCTGATAGCTACTCAAAATAGCAGCAATTGTCGTGGGACCAGCCACAGTAACGCGCATATCGCGCTGCAGCGCCTCAAAGAAGCCTGGTTCACGCAGTATTTCGGCATACAGGCCCTCAATCGGCACGTACAGGACGGCAAAATCGGTGGTGATTGGTGGCTTGATGTACTTATCTTTTATTGATTTAGCCTCGACCTTGACCCTTGTAATTAAGGCCTTACTAGCCGCCGTCACCGAAACCAGGTCGCCCTTTTCTTGCGCAGCAACCAACCGTTGATAGTCTTCAAGCGGGAACTTTGCATCAATCGGCAGGTAAATAAATCCTGTTTTGCTCGATTTGTCTGGTAACTTGATGGCAAAATCGACTGTTTCTTTCGCGCCCTTGGTAAAAGCAACCTGTTTTTGATAGTGGTCTTTTATGAATACTTGTTCCAGCAGGTTCTCCAGCTGGACTTCGCCCCATGTGCCGCGTGTCTTAACATTTGTTAGAACCCGTTTAAAGTCACTGACATCGGTCGCCAAGTTTTGCATTTCCCCAAGACCACGCTGGACCTTCTCGAGCCGCTCACTAACAAGCTTGAAGCTTTCGCCAAGGCGTTTCTCGAGCGTACTCTGCAGCTTTTCGTCAACCGTTGCGCGCATCTTCTCGAGCTTCTCGGCGTTATCTTTCTGTACGGCTTCTAGGCGCTTTTCAACTGTTGTGCGGATAAGCTCTAGCTTGGCATCGTTCTTGTCAGTGAGTTTTTCAAGACGATCGTCAATTTTGTCGCGGGTACTTTCAATGCCAGCCGTTAACTCTAGGCGCAGCTCTTTATTACTTGCAACGAGATCCTTCCTGAACTTATCGAGATCGCTACTAATTGAGCCTCCATCGCCGCTACTGGCTGTATGGTTCTTTAGTACGTATAGCGTGATAAGCAGGTTGAGTATTACGAGACAGACGAGTAGGGTTTGCATCTGTTTATTGTATCAGTTGCCGCTGCTGGATGGGCATAAAAAATGGCCGCGACATTCGCAGCCATTGGAGAAGGTCTTACGTGTTGCCCTCCAACTACTATTATACCGCGTCAACGCAATACCTACTGGCACAATGTGTGACAGTGGGCAGCTATATTGGCGTCGTGTTCGGCAAGTGTTCTAGCGTAGTATGTCTTGCCATCGTCGCCGGCTACAAAATAGAGATAATCTGTGTCGGCTGGTTCCGCCACTGCCTGCAAACTACTTAACATAAAGTTACTAATTGGCCCTGGCGGCAGGCCGGTATACTTGCGGGTATTGTATGGCGAGTCCAAGCTCGGTGAGGCTGTTTGGCCACTCACTGCAGCTGCGTAGATGAACGTCACGTCACTACCAAGCATGATGCCCTCTCTCAAGCGTTTCTCAAAGACCTGAGCCACTTTTGGTTGGTCAACTACTGTACTGGTCTCTTTTTCGATAATCGACGCTAGGATAACCGCCTCGTGCAGCGTAAAGCCGCGAGCTTTAAGCTTCGCCATCAGTTCCGGCGTAATCACAACATCTAGCTCAGAGAGTGCCAAATCAACAACTTGCTTTACCGTGGATGTACTGTCAACGACGAATGTTTCTGGGTAAATGTAGCCTTCAAGTGTGGCACCAGCTGGCAAATCTTTCAGTGATGGGTGTGAACGGTATTGATCGGCGACGAGACCGGCATCGATTTCGGCATCCGAAAAGCCGGCCTTCTTAAAAACCGTTTTCAACTGATCAAGGCGTTGGCCAGACGGTATACGAATCGAGGCTGTATCAACTTCGCCATTTACGAGCATCTCTACAATACGCGGCACGCTTTGAGTTGGTGAGAATTTGTAGGCACCAGCTTGTAGTTTCGGGCGTAGCCCCTGTCGAGAAACATACCAATTGAAGGCTCGGGCATTTTTAATTATGCCGTTTTGGACCAGCAAATCAGCTATTTGGGTTGAGTTCATTCCTACAGCTACCTCAACTCGTTTTTCAACGACCCTACCAGAGCTCAGAGGCTCCAAATTATTGCTGTACCACATGTTAATTGACACCGCTGTGATTCCACTAAGCAAAGCTGCCGCTAAGATCACACAGAGCACAACTTTGTGCCAGCGTTTCAGTTTTTTTTCGTTGACGGCGATAGGTTTCTCGGGGATCATTGTGCTTCCAAATAGTCGTTCAATAGTAGCATAGCCGCAACCGCATCCACACTTTCGTGCGGCCAATGGGGGCGATATCTTTGCGATAGGAAGTCCTTCGCCGCTACAGTGGTGCCAGCTTCATCGATTAGCTCAACGCGTAAGCCACTGGCCCGCAACCGGTCCGCAAAGTGCCTACTGGCCTTAGTCTGATCTGTTTCCTGGCCATCTAATCCCCTCGGGAGCCCCACTACGACAACATCCGCCTGATGCTGACTTACAAGCGACTCTATAACCTCAATCTCATGTCCATCAACCGAAACTAAAGCAATCGGTTCGGCTAACTTAGTTATGGTGTTACCACGAGCTACACCGATTTTTTTGCTGCCCACATCTAGCCCCAGAACAACTGTAGAGTTATTGTCTTGGCTTTGATGACTCGACATCGAAAGTTATCGTTATTTTGCCAGGCTTAGGGAGAGATCGCGTGTAGAACGGATTGAGCGTCACCTTAACATCGCGCACACCTGGTCGTTCCTTAATAAGTTCTTCGGCTTCGCCTATTCGCTTGCCACTAATGGCCTTTGCTAACTCAGACTCGTCAATGTGCGGGCCAACGAATACTGAGCCATCAAGTTTCAGCTGGTAGTTACTATCAGAAACTTTTTTATCGACGGTTAATGTAGCTTCGTCTACGCCATCTTCGTAGACTTTCTGAGTTTTGCTATCAAATTCTTTTTTGGCCCGCTCCTGTAAAAAATTACGCAAGCTGGTTTTTTTAACGCCTAATAGGGTGTAGGTGTTTGTTGCACTCAAGGTTGCGCTTGCTGCTTCTTGGCCTACAGCCGGAGCTACCGTTGGCTGACCAACATTAGCGCTAAAACTATCTTCGATTACGACATAGTCGTCACCAAGGTCTTTGGCTAGCTGTTTTTTTAGATCACCAACGTCTTGGGCAGCCAGTTTTTGCTTGGCCTGCTCGACGTCAGCATCACTCACGACCTGGACATTCTTGGTGGTACCGCCGCTCATTTGGCCACCAGCTGCTGTTACACTTGTAAACCCAGCCACACTATATGTGCGCCCACTCAAGTTGTACTGATCGCCAGCGTTGGCGGCAGTGACGTCAACCGCGGCACTCGGCTTGTTGGCCTGGCAGTTGTTACCACTGTAGCTACTCGGTTCAACGTTCACATCACTAGCAGTCACGAAACTTTTATCACCATTACTTATGGTAGTTCCCGCAGGAATAGTAATAGTCGTGTCCGACAATTTGTCTTCTTTGTTACAGTTTGTAAACACCGCCACACCCTTGGCCTTATCACCAACATTCTTCTGGCCACTCGGCGTGAATGTCTGCGTTAGTGCCTTGGTTGCAGTTTTGACTGACGAGCTCAGAACCGCCTTCTCTAGATCCTCGTCACCGGTAGAAGCAGTTATGGTCTCTGCCACCGTTATCTGTGTCGTATCTGCCTTGATTGTAACTGTCGACTTGGGTAGTACTTTAAACAAGATAAACCAGACGACAATCAAACCTACCAATCCACCTCCAACAAGCAGCAATTTGGAGCGGAAACTGTCAAAGTTAGGGATTTTTGGTCCGGATTTCTTATCTTTTGACTTCAATTTGGCCTTGGCCTCGGGCTTTGCACCAACCGCAGCTTCCTCGGGGACTTCCTCGGCCACTAAACTCTCGTCTTCGGTTGGGAAATCCTCATCCTGAGGCTCTTGCTCTGCTGGTGTGGGTTCGGTGTTAGATTCTGGCTGAGGCACTTCGTCAACGTCCGGGATGTAGGGTTTGGATTGCAAGTTCTTAGCAACATGAATACCGCATACCCCTGCCAATGGAAGGAGACTTGTTTCACTAGTCACCAAAACGATCTTCTTGCCAGCTTGATCTGCGCTGCGCTTAAGGAGCTTCATGTTCACAACAGACTGCAACATGGTAGCGCGCTTGGGCGGCACAAGCCCGAGTATCTTGGATTTGGCGGACACGACCTTGTCTAT
Source organism: uncultured Candidatus Saccharibacteria bacterium (assembly GCA_964617855.1). Lineage (GTDB taxonomy): Bacteria > Patescibacteriota > Saccharimonadia > Saccharimonadales > CAZNVG01 > CAZTXC01. The sequence continues at coordinate 16,710 of CAZTXC010000008.1, forward strand.
GACGCTGGTTATTTCGTCTTCGACGTCGATGTAAATAATTTCTCGTTTGCTTGCAGTCATAAACGTATTTAGATAGATAATAGCCGATTAAGTCGCTGCTTGATAGATACTTCCTCGCTGCCAGTGTCGCCAACCGTATCTAAACCAACACGAAGCAAACCCATTGCGGTTATGGTTGTATGATCAGTTATCTGGCCGGTCTTGTCAATCAAACCGACTACCTGATGAGGATCAATATGCTCGATAATCGGGCGCCTAGTAAACGGCAAGTCGCGATACCAATCTTTCTCTTCGAGCGCGTCCATGAGTAAATCCAGGCTTGATCCACCACCACACAGCAGAATCTTCCGCGGCAAATGCTCTAGCTTATCAAACTCGCTCAATGCCAGCTCAACACCAGATAGCCATACATCCAGTGTCTTGCTCAGGGCATTTTCTACTGCTGTGCGACGTTTGCCAGGCAATGCATCGCCACTTAAGCTGACCTTCAATTGTTCGGCCTTCTCAAAGTCGGTTCCGAGCTCGTTGGCTAAAGTGCGCGTGAAGCTGCGCCCACCAATACCAAACATCTTGGTACCTTCTACCCCACCATCATTGACAATAGCGATGTCTGTGGTGCCACCGCCGACATCAATAAGCACAGCACTAAAGCTACTCGCTGCATCATCTCCGATCACCGAGCGTGCCACGGCGAACGGTTCAGCTGTAACGGCGACGAGTTGCAGTTCTAGCTCTTTGGACACCTGCTCAATAGCACCAATGTGAACCAGTGGCGCAAATGCGGTGTAGAGCTGGATCAACAACTCACGACCTTGGAAGCCTATGGGGTTAGTTACCCGCTGCCCATCGATTGACATACTCACAATAGCGCTGTTAACTAGCTGCACCTCGACGTCTTTGCTGCCCAGCTCCCAGCCGAGTTGCTCTTTTGCAGCCTTAAAGGCGCGATCTTGAATAAGTGTAATAATCCGTTGCATTTCGGCCATATCAATTGGCGCATGAGCATCTTTGCGCTTAAAACGCACGGAGGTTGCGGTACCCTTAACCAACTCACCTGCAATTCCCACCACGCAGTCCGTAGAACTTGCCCCTGCCATCTCCTCGGCTTGAGCCAAAGCCTTATCGCAATTTGCCACTACACCAGCAATGTCCGAGATTGCACCGGATGACATATCGCTCAATCCTTGGTGTGCACGGCCGACGCCAATAATTTCGATCTTGCTCCCAACAACTTTACCGATGAGCGCCTTGACGTTTTCGGTACCAATATCCAAGCCGACTAAAAGCTTATCCTTCTGAGGAATGGCTTTTTTTAGACTCTGGAGTTTCTTTATTTTCTTAAGGACCATCTTGCTAATGATTATATCAGATTAGCTAGCGAGTGGCACCTCTATAGGCTGGTGGTTTTCATCATAAATCCCACCCATTACTACCTCAGTTACACGCAACCATTGCTCTTTAAGCTCTGGTGTAGTGCCAGTTAGCTCAACGGCAAAGTGCCCCAAAAAAGCGTCTCGACTGACTTTAATACCAAGGGCCTCCAACTGCTGCTGACACGGCGGCGAATCAACTGCCCGATCCATTACCACTTCAAAGCGGAGCCCTTCGTCACAGGGTCTTTTATAGAACTCACCAGAAGATAAAGCCATTGTCGTTACCTTGTTTGTGTTAGTTGCTATGTCTACAAATAATTATAGCAGACAAGCGCAAGCCTATTGCGGCGCAAGTCATTGTGTGACTACTTAGACTAGGGCAGCTTTTATGCGGCGAATGCCAGCAGAGCTAGCTTCTTCTTTGAGGATCTTAAATCGTTTGCCTGTATCGGCTAATTCTTTAGTGTTTTGAACATGCGGACCGCCACAAATCTCAAAGCTAAACGGCTTGTCTTCACCTTCTGCCTGCATGTTGTACACCTTGACGACATCACCGTACCGATCACCAAACTGACCTAGTGCGTGTTTTTCTTCGATCGCTACTTTCGTAGGGTACTCCTGCCAGGTTACCGCTAAATGCTTGTTGATTTGTTCATTGACGATATCTTCGACTTGTTTGATTTGCTCGGGAGTCATTTTTTCTGGGTGACTAAAGTCAAAACGAAGTCGTTCCTCGGTAATATTAGAGCCGTTCTGAACAACGTGGGCGCCTAAAACATCGCGAAGCGCTTGATACATAAGGTGCGTAGCCGTGTGATACATCTTGTGCTGCTGAGTCTGGCCACCCAAACCTCCCTTAAATGTACCCTTGCTGGCAGTTTGGGAGCGAGCGCGTTGTTCAGCCATTAAGTCTTCAAATTCTTTCTGCCAAGTAGCTGATACATCAATACTTTGCTTATAGGCTTCCTCAAGACTGAGTTCTGCCGGGAATCCATAGGTGTCGTATAGCTTAAACACCTCGGCACCAGTTAGGCCATGGGCTGTGAGCTTGACGAACTCATGGATACCCTTGCGGAGTGTCTGTCTAAAAACTTTCTCTTCTTTTACAAGCACATCAATGACTTGTTGTTTCTGTTTTGATACCTCTGGGTAGTCGTTTTCATACAACCCGGCAATTACCGGAACAATTTCAGGTAAGAAGTTCTGTTCAATCCCCAGATCAAAGGCTTGACGTATAGCACGACGGACCAAGCGGCGCATCACATAGCCCTGTTCTTTGTTGCTCGGCACGACACCATCAACAGCTAAAAAGGTTGCAGCACGCAAGTGATCGGCAATAACTTGCATGCTAACGCGGTGAGCGTCGTATTGCTTGCCGCTTAGCTG
>CAZTXC010000009.1:0-553 GCA_964617855.1 uncultured Candidatus Saccharibacteria bacterium
GGTACTGCGTAGACAAGTACGGTCAGGAGCGAGTGGCGAACATAGTTACATTTGGGACCATGGCTGCTAGAAATGCAATCCGTGATGTTGCCCGGGTGTTGCAGGTCCCCTATGCCGATGCCGACTACCTGGCAAAACTAGTCCCACCACCTGTTCAAGGTCGGCATATTCCGCTCAAAGTTTCTGTCCAGGAAGATCAGACACTTCGCCATGAATACGAAAATAACGAACAGGCTAAGCGTGTTATCGACTTAGCAATTAAATTAGAGGGAACGATTCGCTCACATGGTGTTCACGCTGCTGGAGTCGTGATTGCCCCTGATGAGCTGGTAAAGTTCGCACCCCTTGAGATGGCACAAAAGGGCGTTGTTACAACGCAGTACACAAAGGGTATTATTTAAGAAAATTGTTTTTTTAATAAGTATATATAATATCTATGTGTCCATAAGAAGCTTATTCTTGATCTTCTTGGTGCTTTTCTTTTTTTGAATCGCATACTTGTACGCAGTGTCGATAATCTCATCCATATTCTTAAAAATTTAATTGACTTAAA
>CAZTXC010000009.1:563-6574 GCA_964617855.1 uncultured Candidatus Saccharibacteria bacterium
AAAGTTCGCACCCCTTGAGATGGCACAAAAGGGCGTTGTTACAACGCATTACTCAATGGTATTATTGAAGATCTTGGTTTGTTGAAGATGGACTTTTTAGGGCTGTCCAACCTTACCATTATTAAGAATGCCCTCCGAATTATTAAACGTGTGCATGGGGATGATATAGACGTCAGTAAACTCCCCCTCGATGATCAGCAGACGTTCAACTTACTTGGTCGCGGCGAAACCACTGGCGTTTTTCAGCTTGAATCTAGCGGCATGAAGCGCTATCTCCGCGAATTACAACCATCAGTGTTTGATGACGTTATCGCTATGGTCGCGTTGTATCGCCCAGGGCCACTCACTGCTGGTCTAACCCAAAAGTTTATTGACCGTAAGAATGGTCGAGAAGCAGTGAGTTTCGAACATGAAAAGATGAAGACCGCGCTTGGCAACACCTACGGAGTGCTCGTCTACCAAGAGCAAGTTATGCAGATAGCAAAAGACCTGGCAGGCTTCACTGGTGGCCAGGCAGATACGCTCCGTAAAGCTATCGGTAAAAAGAAGCGTGATGTCATGGACAAGATGAAAAAAGACTTCGTGACTGGCGCCGTCGAACAATCCGGAGCAAAAAAGGATTTCGTAGAAAAGTTCTGGAAAGATCTTGAAGGCTTTGCAGACTACGCCTTTAACAAGTCCCATGCTGCCTGTTATGCACTCATAGCCTATTGGACGGCGTACTTAAAAGCACACTATCCATCGGCATTTATGGCTGCCCTTATGACCAGCGATTACGATGATACTGACCGACTCGCTATTGAGATAGGTGAATGTAAGTCAATGGGGCTCACGGTGCTGGCACCTGACATCAATCAATCTTTTGCTGAGTTTGCCGTCGTACCCGACACTAACCAGATTCGTTTTGGATTGAGTGCCATCAAAAATGTTGGCGTTGGAGCGGTGGAGCTCATCGTCACTGAACGAGACACGAACGGCGAGTTTCGTAATCTTGAAGACTTTGTTAAGCGTGTAAGCACCCGCACGGTCAATCGAAAGGTCTGGGAGAGCCTCATTAAGGCGGGGGCCTTTGACAGGTTCGGCAACCGAGGAGACCTATTATTCAATCTCGATGACATCCTGGGCTTTGGGGCAAAGTATCAAAAAGATACGGCCAGCGGCCAATTAGACATGTTTGGTGGCGATACAGGCGTCATTGCAGAATCACATCTCAACATTAAACCCAGCCAACTTGCTTCCGACGAAAAGGAATGGTTGCAGTGGGAGCGCGAGCTGCTGGGGATCTACCTGTCGAGCCATCCACTTGAAGCCTTTGAGGGTTTTTTAAAGGAACAGGCGGTACCGATACGCAAATTGAGTCCACAGATGGACAATCGCACAACAACTATTGGCGGTATCGTCTCAACAAGCCGTGAGATAACAACCAAAAACGGAGCCAAAATGGCTTTTGTTACCGTCGCCGATCTTCAGAATGAAATGGAGGTGATAGTTTTTCCCACCCTATATGGTGAGTCGTCAGATTTATGGCAAAAGGATAAAGTACTGTTAATTAAAGGTCGTATCAACAGCAAGGACCGTGACGGTCGGAGCAGTAGCGAAGTTAAGCTCATGGCAGATGAGGCCAGTGAAATCACCACACAACTTGTTAACGACTACGTACCAACCGGCAAAACACCCAAGCCACCAAAACCTAAGGAAGAGGAAGACACCAGTCGCTCCGCAACCAGTCAAGGCCCAGCACACCGCACCTTGTACATGCAGATTGATTCGGTTGAAGATAACAGCAAATTAACTGCAATAAAGCACTTACTTGAAGCCCATCCGGGCACAAGTCGAGCTGTTGTTGTAATAGGAAAAGATGCCGACAGGAAAGCAGTAAGGCTACCGTTCGGTGTAACGATTAGCGATCAAATAACTACAGATTTAGAGAGCTTGCTTGGCAAAGAGTCCGTTGCCCTACGTTAGCGAATTACGCCACTCGTACCAACGAACAATAGCAACATTGCGGCTGACAGTAAACTTACCTCAAAAGCAGGATGAGTGAGTACGTATTCTTCACCATCAACGATGACACGCTTGAACGCAACGGTATGTTTGAGGGCAAACCAACCGCCCGCAATCACCGTAGATACAAATGCAGTGTAAGCTGTCCAGTGGGCAGTGCCGGTCAAAATAGATCTTAATCGAGACGATCGAGATGACGGCGGTTGGCTTCCAGTAGATAGCGCAGTCGTAAAAGGCTTATCCTTTTCGTCCTTGTCCTCGCTACTCTCACTTGCCTTGTCGTCGTTTGTATCGGATTGATTCGTTTGCTGTTCACTCTCTGGCGCCACCGGGCTGGGTGTAGGCGTAGGTGTAGGTGCGGGAGCGGGAGCGGGAGCAGCTGGTGCAGGTGTTGTGGTTTTTGGCGCTACCGGACTAGGCGTTGGAGTGGGAGTAGGTGCGGGAGCAGGAGTAGTAACAGTGGCCGGCTGCCCATACATTGCCACTACAACGGTATTCTCACCGCCCTGATAATTAGCTCCATTCGCAACGCCAAACCCGACATCCTTATACGCGGTATCGAGGACGTTAGCTCGATGCGAGCTACTGTTCATCCATCCATTTACCACACCTTCACTCGTGCCAAATCCATAGGCAAGGTTCTCTCCAGCTTTAAAGTACGAGTATCCCGCATTACTAATGAAGACCCACGGCGGGTTCCCGTCTGGGGTGTTATGTGACCAGTAATTCCGAGCGATCATGTCGTTCGCCTTTGCCTGGGCTGCTGAATTTAGCTGAGCATTCAATGTTAGAGCAGCTACACCATTCGCAGCACGTTTACTATTTTGGGCTGATTGTAGACCAGCGACAGATATAGAAGTTGCATAGGCAAGAACTTGATTCGGACTCGGCTGTCGAGCGCCAAATAACTGCAGAACAATCGATAGCGTAAGAAGGGCTATCACTCCGTATCGATGTACCAAAGACTGTTTAGGCGGCCGCTTTCGCCTGTGACTAGTCAATTTTTTGGTGGCTGTTTTTTTTCGTGTCATATACGACGTACCTAGCTATAGAGTACAAGCATGAGCGCTATTTTGCAAGAACTGTGTGGCTATTCTTTAGCAGCGCTTCCACCACCAAGCACATAGTACAACGCACCAAGAGTGGCGATACCAATCAGCCACCAATACCACTGGCTAGACGTCTCTTTTTTAGTCTCTTCTGGCTTGTCTGCATCGTCGCTCGATGTTGGCACTTTGGCAGTCGTTTCACCGTCAACAGACACACTGGTAGATGATGTTTGGCCAGCTGCCTGGCAGTCTGCGTCACAGACGGCAACGGGAGCAACGACCGGCGCGCTGGTTGAGGTGGACACTGCGCTAACGATTGCAGTGCTGGCGACAACTGGCGCCACGTAACTGACGATCTTGCTACGCATGGTGATACCCAACAGCTGTAATTGATAGACACCCGGCGTAGATGTAGGAACAGCCTTACGAGCAACGACAGTAAACAATGTTGCGTTGTTTGTCGGGTCAATTGACAGCAAGCCAGCTGGTAGTGTCCAGGTGCCATCACCATTATTGATGGCTTGATACGAAACACCATTTACACGAATAGTAACAATAGCATCGGCGTCTTCTACGGTTCCATACAACGCCGGTGAAGAAGAGCTTGTTGCCAGCGCATCAATATCAACAGCATTACTAACTGGGTTGATCAGGGCGTCAACAACGTGGAGTAAACCACCGTTCACTACTGGATTGTCGGCGTTCACGACGGTAGCGCCGTTAGCTACAACTGCGCCAGAAGTTGGATCGACTGACAAATCCTGACTATTTGGCTGAATTGTCGGAACGACGACAGGGTCGCTAATATCAGTTGAGGCAATTGATCCTGGAGTGACATGGCTCGATACAACTGCACACAGTTCGTCAGGATTATCCAAAAGCGCCTGCAGCTCGTCGGCAGGTAGCGCCTGTAGAGCTTGATTGTTTGGGCCAAATACCGTTAGAGGCGAAGCAGCCTGTAGTGCTGCACTTAACGCACAACTGTCAGCATCTAGTCCTGATAAAACTTCTGTAACTTGGTGGAATATCTCGAGCTCAGAGACGGTATACACATATGGGGTAAAGCTCACATTTGAAACATTAGCTTGCTGATCAGTTACCGTCACTATTACTGAAACGCCGGGATTAGCGAGGTCGATTGGCGAAAGAACGCTTTTTGTTAGCTGCACCGACCAGTTACCGGTACCATCAAGTGCGGCAGGCATCTCACTAGAGATTGGTGAGTTCGTACTTGCTGCGTACAAGGCTAATGAAACCGACTGGACGCCGTCAGTGTCGCTAACTGTCCCGAATAACAAGTCGGTATTATAAAGCGTTGATCCGGGTGCTTTAGCAAACGTCACATCACTCGAACCAGTATCGAGCCCATAAACAGTTGATGCCGGCACAAGGCCCGCAAGTAGGGCTCCCAAAACGCCCATTGCCATAACGCCCGCCGTAAGGCGCTTAGCTGTATTTTTCCGGTGTTGGCCAAACCAAGACATATCGTCCCCCTTGTTTAGACCCACCCGTTGTTTCAATAGCTAAACTATACGTTCAACTTGCCAAGCTGGCAATTGTTAGCCGAATGAACCTGTGGATAAGTCGAACAGACTCACATAGTGGAACACTATCGCGCCAGCTACGGCAACGTTCAGAGATTCCTTCGGGCCAGTCATAGGGATCTCAACTATCTCATCCACCAGTCCAAGCGTTTCGCGGTCAATACCTTTCGGCTCATTGCCTAAGATTATTGCCTGCTTGGTGCTCGGTTGCCATTTTTCAAGAGGAGTACTCTTGGCAGCCTGCTCAATAGCGGCCACAGCATATCCTTGCTGCTTTAGATCGTCAATAAGCTCAGCGATATTTCCATGATGAGTAATCGTCAGTAACTCCTCGGCGCCGAGAGCCGTTTTGTGGATTTGTCGCTCAGCCCTGTCCTTGATATGAGGCAAGCGTCCGTCATCCATCTGGCTAGGGTAAGGTGTAAATCCCGTACAGACAACTTCGAACGTCCCAAAACAAGCTGCCGAGCGAAGAATAGCCCCGACATTATGACTGGAGCGAATATTGTGCAAAATAATTAGTCTATTTTTCATCCGCTATATGATACGCCAGCTGGGGTAGACGTGCTATCATAAACGTAATGGATCCCGACAAAGATAAGGCCGCTTTTCGCGCCAACGAAGAGGCTATGACGCAGCGCCGCTCACGCCTGCTTGGCTTAGCATATGTCGACACATCACAAACCAAGGACAAAAAAATCTTTGAAAATTCATTCCCAATTGAGGACATGAAAAAATACAAGGTCACCCCTCTAGAATTTCGAAAAGGATACATACAGCTTGGGGTAACGATTACTACTCCACAGCAAGCCATGCCAACCATCAGAAGTAACATGGTAGATTACCAAGTTGTGTTCGCCATGATTTCTGAATCTGGTTGGCGCGAATACATGGAGCTGTACGATCCGCCCGAAAAAGTTGAATACCAAGACATAACAATTGGTGGAAATAACAAAGATTTAGTCAATCAAGTCTCCCAAACTATCAACCAAGTCAGAGCGAGTGACATCTTTGCGTATCTCGTTCAGCAAGCCCACCGCCTCAATGCATCAGACATTCACTTGGAGTCACAACGAGACATGGTTCGGGTACGTATTCGCATAGACGGGGTACTCCATACTATCGCCCACCTAACTGCCGACAAGTACCGCACCTTGATTGGAGCAATTGCTATATCTGGAAACATCTCAACCAACTCCACCGACCCGCAACAGGGGCATATTGTAAGCAACGTTACCATGGCTGATGGTACAGCGGTCCAAATTAATATGCGTCTTGAGACCGTACCAACAGTGTTCGGTATGGACATTGTTATGCGTCTGTTCAACATGTCGGCAGATATGTACAACCTAGATCGCCTAGGCCTCTCAAAGGCCGAAGCTTCGGTCGTCGACGACATCATCAATCGCCCAAC
>CAZTXC010000009.1:6674-19208 GCA_964617855.1 uncultured Candidatus Saccharibacteria bacterium
TAGGCCTCTCAAAGGCCGAAGCTTCGGTCGTCGACGACATCATCAATCGCCCAACGGGGTTAGTACTGGTCGTTGGACCAACCGGCTCTGGTAAGACAACAACGCTTTACTCCATGCTGAATACCCTAAACACCGATGAGCGCAAGATTATCACGCTCGAAGATCCAGTTGAATATCAGTTTGCTGGTATATCACAGGTTAGTCTTGCCACTAAAAATTCCACCGAGATTGCCTTTGCCGACCACCTCCGAGCTGTCTTGAGGCTAGACCCAGACGTCGTGATGGTTGGTGAGATTCGCGATCTAGACACAGCCAAAACTGCGATGCAGGCCTCGCTAACTGGGCACCTAGTCCTAGCAACGTTCCATGCCAGCTCGGCCTCAGCTGCTCTTACTCGACTGATGGATGTGATAGGCGAGAACCCTCTCTACTTGTCTGCGATCCGTCTGGTAATGGCGCAGCGACTCATTAGACGGCTCGATGACGCCTCCAAGCAGCCCTACAAGCCTGACGAAGCGACCAAGAACAAAATAAAAGAAGTTCTAGATACAATGCCTGCTAGTTATCGGCGACCAGACCTGGGAAGTCTGACTCTTTTCAAACCAGGTAGTTCGCCCGAAAATCCGTTTGGATACCAGGGGCAAATCGCACTGCGCGAGCAACTACAGATGAGTGAGCCATTACGGCAACTGCTCCAGCAACCAAGCAGTAAGCTTTCGACCCAGCAAATTGAGGCGACAGCTCGCCAAGCCGGGATGTACACCATGATTCAAAAAGGTCTTGCACAAGTGTTGGCCGGCAACACGACAATCGAGGAACTATACCGAGTCTTAGGATAAGCTTGAAGGGTTTCGTTGCTGGGCGTATACTTGACGTCACTACTGGGGGTAGTCATGGCCAATTCATCGTGTTTCGAGCCTAGTTCTAACCAACGTTTTTGTGGTGAAGCTGATCTAGAAGGCCACTTGTATTGTATTGATCCCAGCCGCCCTCGAATACTCGCCATCGACTGCCAACGCTGCGGAGAAACCGTGGTACGTCTTGTCGGTGGCGTGAGGATACGCGAAGCACTCACGCGCCTTGGTATCACAGAAGAGGTGGTTGACTGGCCGACGCCTGATATTACTGAATGACAGCGGCTATTGCAGGAACAACACGCTCATCACCTATTGCCGGTATGATCTCCTCGGCACTTGGCTCGGAAACCAGCGCAGCTAGCGCTTGAGCAGCCGCTAGTTTGTGCTCGTCGGTTATCTTTGTAACCTTGTTATCAAGGGCGCCACGGAAAACACCTGGGAATACCAAGGCGTTATTAACCTGGTTTGGGAAGTCACTTCTACCCGTAGCAACGACAGCTGCACCTGCGGCCATGGCTTGGTCAGGAAGAATTTCGGGGGTTGGGTTAGCCATAGCAAAAATGATTGGGTCGGTGTTCATTGTTCGTACCATGTCTTCGCTCAACAGGCCGGCCTTTGATACGCCAATAAATATATCTGCGCCCACTAAGGCGTCTTGGAGCGTCCCTGACACATTGCTTCGGTTAGTCACATCGAGTAACTGTTTTTTATCATCATTCAAGTCTTGACGGTCACGGCTGACGATACCCTTACTATCAACAGCCAAAATGTCAGCTTTGGCGTACAACGAGATTAATTTCATGATTGCTGTACCTGCAGCACCCGCACCCACGCAAACGATACGACAGTCGTCCAGGCTTTTACCAGTAACCTTCATGGCATTAATAAGCCCAGCAAGTACGACAATGGCCGTACCGTGCTGGTCATCGTGAAACACTGGGATATCCAGCTTCTCTTTTAGGGCGTTCTCGATAGTAAAACACTTAGGCGCTGCTATATCTTCTAAGTTAATACCCCCGAAACTTGGCGCCATCGCCTCGATGGTAGCGATGATTTGTTCCGGTTCGTGGACATTCAGGACAATCGGAATTGCATCAACATCGGCAAAGTACTTAAAGAGCATTGCTTTACCTTCCATGACTGGCATCGCACCGTGCGGCCCAATATCACCCAAACCAAGCACTGCAGAACCATCTGATATGACCGCCACGAGATTGTTAGTCCAGGAATAATCTCGTAACTCTTCAGGGTGCTCTGCGGCATACGTCGAAATTGCGGCCACACCAGGAGTGTAGTAAGCACTCAGTTTATCCCGACTGTCAGGAGTATCGCGCAATGCTAGGCTAATCTTGCCCTTGTACTTTTTATGTAGCTCAAATGCTAGTTTATCGTAGTCCACAGACCCTCCTTGTTTACCTAAGTATACAGCCGGCTAGCCAGCGATGCCATGAAGTTCTATCAGTAAGAAGGCGAACAGCCCAGCATAGATTGCCTCGTAGACCCAACCATACGGGCGCTCAGCCCATTGCACCCAAACATGAAATTTGAACAAAGGCCACTGTGGCTTGCCATTGTTGTGATAGTAAACCCAAAAAAAATCGGGCAGAGTGGCGAATGCCATACCTAAAGCCGCCGACAGCCAGAGCCCATCAAAAAAAGCGATGCAGGCCGCCAGGATACTAAAACAAACAACAGCATCAAACAGTAGAAGCTGAATGAAACTCCGCTTCCAGGGCATGAAAGCTTTGATTTTACCCATGTGTGGCATGGCATCACACGCAAAGTGAGAGGCAAACGCCACAGGGGCAACAAGTAGAGGATTTTTTAACGTCACCCCAACTATCGCACCCATTAACGTGTGATTGAAACCGATCATGGCTTTTATAGTAACACGCACCCCTTGTCGTAACCTGAATTATCTGCTAAGATTAATTCTCGTTATGTCAGTTGTCGCAGATATCACCTCCCAATACAAGAAACCACAAGTCACCCAAGTGCAAAGTGGCGATACCGTTCGCGTGCATCAACGCATTAAAGAAGGTAACAAAACTCGTGTACAGGTGTTCGAAGGTATGGTTATTCGAACTAAGCGAACTGGTTCACACACTAGCGCTATTGTTGTTCGCCGAGTTGCCAGTGGTGTCGGTGTTGAGAAGAGCTATCTGCTACACAGTCCCCTTATCGAGAAGGTAGAAGTCACCAAGCGCAGTAAAGTGCGTCGAAACAACCTTAGCTACATGCGTAGCCGTAGCGGAAAATCAGCCCGACTTAGTGGAATTGAGTTCGATCGTGATACAGTTAATGTATCGTCTGTTGCTGAGGAGCAAACAAGCGAAGCAACTGAGTCCAAAATTGACGAAGTCGCTGCGAGCAAAGAAGTGGCGGAAACAAAACCCGAGGAGCCAGCACAGCCAGAAGCTAACGCTACTGAAAAAGCCGACGCCTAGGATCCACCCTTTATACGAAACACGAGCTGTTACAATGAGCTCGTGTTTTTAGTTGGAGCTGATGATTGATTGGAATAGATGAAGTTGGTCGTGGGGCTTGGGCGGGGCCACTCCTTGTGGCTGCCGTTCGCTTGCACGCTGTAATACCAGGGTTAACAGACAGTAAGCTCTTAACCCTCAAGCAACGAGAGATACTTGCAAACCAGATTCAGGCCAGTGCCAATATCGGCCTCGGCTGGATAAGCGCCCCAGACGTCGACAAGCTTGGCCTCACTGAGGCGCTCAAACAAGCCAGTCAGGAGGCTATACGTAACCTTGATGTCCAGGCTGACGAGGAGATTATCATTGACGGCACAGTCAACTTTTTGCCACATCACCAGCACGTTACCACCGCGATAAAGGCCGAGTTAGCATATCCGTGTGTCGCAGCTGCGTCGGTTGTCGCTAAGGTATTCCGGGATCGATACATGGCCCAATTACACCAAAAGGCGCCTGAGTATCATTTTGCCAGTCACGTTGGCTATGGCACAAAATTACACCACAAATCCCTGAAGGAGTTTGGCGTATCGCCGTGGCATAGACGAAGTTACAAGCCAGTCAAACTGATTGCTGATGCTACAATGACGTCGTAAGGGGTGGCATGTCTACAGCAATAGGTGGTGTGGCTGAACAAAAAGTAGCTAGAGCGTTAACTCTGGCTGGCTTTACTGTGCTCGACCGAAACTGGCGCACACGGTACTGCGAAATTGATATCGTAGCCAAACATCGAAATGTTGTTTACTTTGTGGAGGTTAAATATCGCCGAACAGCCACCCAGGGTAGTGGCCTCGACTACGTAACGTCCATAAAGCAAAAACAAATGGCCTTTGCTGCTCGGCAGTGGTGCGCCGCTAACCGTTGGTTCGACGATTACGAACTTGCGGCAGTGGAGGTTAGTGGCCCTAACTTTATTGTCGGCAAGCTACAGCTGTGTCGCTGATAACCAATCTTTAATAGCTTGCTCATCACGTTTACGCCACGCTACTCGAGCTTCAATGTCCGAGAAGCCAACCTGGATGTTTCGCTGCAACGTTTTATTCGACAGCTTTGGTTCGAAAAATTCTCGATACTTTTTAGCCCAGTCTTGCGTGGTTATTACTGCCGAACAGTAGACGGGCAGGTAATCGAAGGATTTACTGGGGCCTAACTCTGCATTGAGCCAATTCCAGTTAGCCACCATCCAATCCCAAGTAGTCTGTCGTACGTAATGATTGCGCATGAAGTAGGCAATCCAACGCATAACATCCTGGTTACGAACAATGCCTTTTGGTCCAAGCATCGTATTGAGAATTCGTTCTGCCACCGCCGGGTCTTTTGTGCTACTTAGAGCACTCGTTATATCGAGCTGCATTTCAGAAGTGGCGGTCTTATATAATTCGATAAGCCTATCAACATTAGTAGCTTTGCCGTGTCGGACTGCAACAGCAAGTATTGTGCTGCGCAGCTCTGCTGGAAGGGCCTCGAGATTATCGGTGGCTTCATACCGCTTATTTGCCTCTTTGAGGGCGGCTTCGTCCTCACCGCCAATCATCAGGGACAAGGCAGTGTGTCGTAGCTGTTTAGTGTTGGGATCATCGCCTTCGGCATCATCCCAGCCTAATTTCTTGTACCAGTCTGCTGCCAATTTTCGCCGCAGGGCTCTTAGTTGTTTGGCAGCAATCTCATCACCCTCAGTTAATTGCTGTGCACTGCCAATGGTGCGCGAAACAAGTCCCCACACATGATCTCGAGGCTCACGAGAAAGAGCGCTAACTGTTTCCAGACTTTCAACTAAGCTGGCATCTCCGCGTTTGGCCAACAGTAAACTATCGTTGAGTAAACCAATACGCGCCTCAGTCGGTAGGTCGACTTCGGCCATTCGCTTGTTGAGCGCAGCACGATGTTCAGCCTGCACATATCGACAGACGTAATGAGCGCTCGCAAACTGGTTAAACAACACGTAATCTGGGGACTCAGACTTTAGCTTGAAGTGTTTACCTATTAGAATTTCCGGCTCGACCTTGGTCTCTGTAAAGAGCGGGATCGGCCAAAGCGTGGCGTCGTTTTCTGCATCAAGCACAAACCGCTGCTGGCTCACCACCAAGGCTGGCTCTGTCTCGTCAATAGAGAGAACGGGCATGCCGGACTGCTCAATCCATGGCGTCATAAGGGCCGCCACATCCTTTCCGCTGGTCTCGCTCATCACTTTCCACAAGTCCTCACGGGTTGTATTGGCGTATTGATGGCGCTGAAAGTATATCTTGAGTGCCGCCCTAAATGCTTCTTCTCCAACGTACTCACGCATCATCTTGATAAGCCGACCACCCTTAGCATAGACAATACCCGGGTCGAACAGCGTATCGATCAATTCAGGGTCGGTTACTTTGACGCCCACTGACTGAATGTCTTTATAGACGTCCCGATTTGATGCACCAAGCACATCCATTGCCACATACATCTCCCACTGATGCCAGTCCGGATGCATTACATCAAGCGCCAAATGCTCCATAATGCTCGCAAAGCTTTCATTCAACCACAGGTCGTCCCACCACTGCATAGTAACCAAGTTACCAAACCACTGATGGGATAGCTCATGAGCTATCACCAGCGATATGTATTGCTGGCTGCTAATAGAAAGATTCTCTGGGTCGGCCAGTAAGGCGATCTCTCGGTAGGTAATTAACCCCCAGTTTTCCATAGCACCAGCATCAAAGTCGGGCAGGGCTACTTGATCACATTTCGCCAGCGGGTAGGGGGTTCCGAAATACTCGGTGAAAAACTCAAGGGCAGCGACTGCTTCATCAACTGAATATTGCAGGTGCTCTTTAGGTCGAGAAACATGACCCCACGACCTAACCGTCACTCCATCTTTTGTTTGAGACTCCACACAGTGAAGATCGCCTATAACAAATGCAAGTAAGTAGGTGCTCATTCTTGGCGTCGTCTCAAAACTAATTGCCCTACCATGATCTACCATCTCATCAGCGACTGCTGGTGTGTTACTCAGTACAACGTCAGTAGAGCCAAGAGGCAAGACTACCGTAAGGTCAAAGGTTGCTTTGGCGGCCGGCTCATCAACACAAGGGAATACTTCTCGTGCGTAGTGGCTCTCAAACTGAGTCGCAATGATGGTGTCCTTGCTGCCGTCATCATTAGTGACATAACTAGGATAAATGCCGAGCATTTTTGCCGTTACTTCACCCTTGAACTCAAGCGTGACGGTGTAATCACCTGGATATAACCGGTCGTCGGTATGCAGGCGGACTTCGTCGTAGCTAGCCTGGTGCACGATTCGCTTCACTTCATGGCTGGCCTCACGTTGTTTGTCGTGTCGAGTAATGGTCGCATTGGTAATCTGTAGCCCTCGCTGGTGCAAGGTTATGCGCTGGGCGGGCCGCATCAAGCGCCCCTCTATAGTTACCGATCCATGAAATTGCAATGCCTCTTTTTGTATGTGCAGCGTGAGATTATAGGCATTCGGGACAAATGATTTCACTAGATGGCGTGCGCTTTTCATGTTTACAATCGTATCATGGCATATCCCTCATCTTGCCCAAAACCAGCAGGTGTGGTACATTAATAGTGTTGTCCGGCCGATCCAGGTCGGATTTTTTCATATCAGAAAGGGAAATCACTCACATGGACGTAGAAATTAAACAGCTCGTTATGGCAATCAAGCAGATTGCCGAAGAAAAAAACCTCCCCGAGGATGTCGTTAAGGATGTCATTGAGCAGGCCTTGGCTGCTGCTTGGCGCCGCGATTTTGGCGATCGGGAACAAGAGGTTAGATCAGAACTTAATACCTCTAGTGGTGACGTAATTATTTACGCCAGCAAAGAAGTTGTCGAAGAAGTAACCGACCCTCAGGTTCAGATCAGTGAGCCAGAAGCTAAAAAGCTTCGAGCTGATGCCAAAGTTGGTGAATTCGTAGAAATCATCGAGAAACCAACCAGTTTTGGTCGTGTCGCAGCCCAAACGGCCCGACAGGTCATCATTCAAAAGCTACGCGAAGCTGAGCGTGAGGTGGTAATGAGTCTGTTTGAGGATAAGATTGGCACTATCGTGAACGCGACTGTCCAGCGCGCCGAAGCGCGAGTAGTTCGCATTGACCTTGGCAAGGCAAGCGGCATCATGCCGATGAGCGAGCAGATTCCTGGTGAACGTTACTACCCCGGTGCTCGAATTAAAGTATTTCTTAAAGATGTTGAACGCGGCAACCGTGGCCCGCAACTTATTTTGTCGCGCGCCACAGCGGAGTTCGTCAAGCAGCTATTCATTAGCGAAGTGCCCGAGATGGAGAGTGGTGCTGTAGAAATTAAGGAAATTGCGCGCGAAGCAGGTGTTCGAACAAAAATCGCCGTAGCTTCAAACGTGGCGGGTGTTGATCCTGTTGGCACGTTTGTTGGTGGCCACGGTACTCGCGTTCAGGCAGTCATGAGCGAAATTGGCGATCAAGAGAAGATTGACATTATCATCTACGATGAATCACCGGCAAAATTCATTGAGAATGCATTGTCACCAACAGAAGTTACTAACGTGCGAATCGACGAAACGGACAAGAAAGCTGTCGTCCGAGTTCCTGAAGACCAACTATCGATTGCTATTGGCAAGAACGGGCAAAACGTCCGATTAGCCAGCAAGTTAACTGGTTATGAGATTGACATCGCCTCGGCCGGCGCAAAAGCTAGCCAACCAGAGGCAGATGCCGCACCCGTAGCAACTGCCAAGCCGACTCCACAAGCAGCTGATGCGCCAGCAAAGCCTCGCCTCAAGCGTAAAGAAGAGCTTGAAAGCAGCCTGCTCGAAGCTATCAGTGAGCACGGCGAAGATGTTGATGAGCCTACCTCGTCAGACGAAAAGACTGAGTAGTCAAAAGTTGTAGTTGGCACTCTTGCAATGAGAGTGCCAACACGTTACACTGTCTATGTACCTAACGGTTCACCTCTGTAAAGGAATAACATGGACGAACAAAAAGACTTTCAAGATTTCATCGATCACCTCACCGAAAATGCGAAGCACAGCCTACAGCATGCCGAGGCAATTGCTCGAGGTTTTGGCTCTGCATACATTGGGACTGAGCACTTGTTACTTGGTGTTCTAGCCCAGGAGTCATCAATCGGCGCCAAGGTTTTAGAGGGTGTCGGTGTCACCCTCGACCGGGCCAAACTTGCCCTCGACCTCACGCCAAAGCCCACCATTATTCAAGTTGGCAACCGAGGACTAAGCGAAACAGCAAAACTCACATTGCGAATGAGCTGGGAGGTAGCCCAGGAGTTTAGCCAAGACTACTGTGGCACCGAGCACATTCTCTACAGTATTCTTAGCCAAAAGAACGCCCGAGCTACCGTGTTACTTAGAGATATGGACGTAGGGGTCGATAGTCTTATCAACGAACTTGAAAGCTACCTAAACCGGCAGCATTACGATAGCGGCGAGACGAGTAATGCTCGAACCCGTCGGCGTGGACGCCGTCCTGGTGGATCAGCACTTGATTATTTTGGTACCGACCTCACGGCCAAAGCTCGTGCGGGCGAGTTAGATCCCGTTATTGGGCGCGAAGATCAGCTTAAGCGTATGATCACCATACTTGGACGCCGCACCAAGAACAACCCAGTGTTAATCGGTGATCCCGGTGTAGGTAAGACAGCCATCGTCGAAGGATTGGCTCAACGAATTGTCGCAGAGGAAGTCCCCGATATCCTGCTTGAGCGCCGCATTGTTATGCTGGACCTGGCAGCCATGATCGCCGGTACAAAATATCGAGGTGAGTTCGAAGAGCGCCTGAAAAAAGTCTTAGAAGAGCTTGCCGAAGATCGAAAAACAATTGTCTTTATTGATGAAATGCATCTACTGATTGGTGCCGGTGCCGCAGAGGGTGCAATGGACGCCGGGAATATGCTCAAACCTGCGCTGGCAAGAGGAGCGATTCGAATGATCGGTGCTACCACTATGGATGAATACAATAAATACATCGAGAAAGACGCCGCTCTTGAGCGCCGATTCCAGCCTGTCATAGTTCCCGAAGCGACCAGTGCAGAAACTATCGCTATCCTTAGAGGATTAAAGAAGCATTACGAAGACTTCCATGGCGTAGAGATATCCGACGAGGTCGTCAAAGACGCCGTTACGATGGCCGGACGCTATATATCTGATCGTTTTATGCCAGACAAGGCGATCGATCTTATAGACGAGGCTGCCTCGCAGGCACGCATAGAGCGTCGCAAGACTCCTGTTGAAAGTCGAAAGTTACAGCGTGAACTGCGCAGTCTTACGGCTCGAATGGAAGACTCGGTCGACAACGAGGACTACGAAAGCGCCGCTAAGTTTAAAACTCGCATGAGCCAAATTAACAAACGACTCGAGGAGCTCAGTCATCAGCAGAACAAGGATCAAAAAATTGACCTCACCAGTGACGATATTGCTCGAGTGGTTAAGATCATGACTGGTGTCCCGTTAACAAAACTAAAGAAGAGCGAGGCAAGTTGGTTACTTGACCTCGACAAACACATTAAGAAGTTCGTGATTGGCCAAGATGCTGCCGTGGAATCAGTCGTTAAGGCAATCCGGCGCAATCGTTCGGGCATTACGCAGGCCAGCAAGCCCATTGGCAGCTTCATATTCTTGGGCCCAACTGGCGTAGGGAAGACCGAGCTAGCGCGGGTACTAGCTCGCGAGTATTTCGACAGCGAATCGGCACTCATCAAAATTGATATGAGTGAACTGTCGGAGCGCCACACCGTTGCACGACTTGTTGGCGCCCCAGCAGGGTACGTCGGCTACGAAGAAGGTGGACAACTAACTGATAAGATTCGCCGACAGCCATATTCCTTGATCTTGTTCGATGAAATTGAAAAAGCCCACCCAGATGTGTTTCATATTCTGCTACAAATTCTCGAAGACGGCTATCTGAGCGACGCTAAGGGCCGTCGAGTCGACTTTAGCAACACGATTATCATCATGACAAGCAACGTAGGAGCAGATAAGCTCCAGAAAGAGGCGCGGTTAGGGTTCCGAGCAACAAAGCCAGGCGACCTGACTCAGTTAGGGGAGGTTCACGACGAAACCTCAGAAGCAGTCAAAGAAGATCTTAAGCGACTTATGCGCCCTGAGCTGCTCAATCGCATCGATAAGGTCATCAACTTTAATGCCCTAACCAAGGCCGACGTCACGAAAATTCTGGAACTACAACTACGCGACCTCAAGGAGCGAATCACATCTCAAGGCTACGGCCTAAAGGTTAATCCATCGGTAAAAACGCATTTGCTCGACATGGGCTTTGACGCATATAACGGCGCACGTCCGATGCGACGAGCCATTCAAGATACCATTGAGGACGGCTTGGCCGAACGAATTCTCGCCGGAGCCGCAGAGAAAGGGCAAGTTTTTGTGGTTGGTGCTCGCAAAGGCGACGTTGTCTTTAGCGTAGAGTCGGAATAGTTCAGTTATAATGGGTGGTATGCGCAGCTCGCGAAAGCTTTCAATCGTCGTTGGCCTGTTTTTGATAGTAGTGGGTTGGCTCAGTTTAGTTCATCGACAAGAACTGGTCGACCGTTGGAAACTACTCAACTATGAGCCAAGCACCGAAATTCAAGCTCTTGCTGACGAATCTGGGATGTCCGAACGAGGTCGCCGCATCTATTACGTCACCCATCCCATTCTCGATGACAAAACGAGTTTTGCCAACCATTGCCCGGTGACTGAATCGACTATTGTGTTGGGCTGCTTCGATGGACGCCAGATATTCATTTTAAAGGTGAACGAACCGAAACTTGACGGCGTTGAGCAGGTGACTGCCGCACACGAAATGCTGCATGCTGCCTATAAGCGACTACCTCCAACCGAGAAGCAACGCATTAAAGCATTGGTCAGGGCTAGCTTCACGAAACTCAACGACCCTTCGCTCAACAAAACCTACGAGGTATATCAAAAAACAGAACCTGGTGAAGAAGATAATGAACTTCATTCCATCCTAGGCACAGAATACGGATCCCTTGATCCCGAACTTGAGACCTACTACAAGCGCTACTTTGATGATCGGACCAAGGTTGTCACATTAGCTAAAAAGTACTCCTCCGTCTTTAAGGATCTACAAAACCAGGTAGCTGAGTATGATCAACAGCTAGCGGATCTAAAAAACAGCATCGAGGCTCAACAGTTCACGCTGGGCAAAGAGCAAACTTCTGTTAATGCAGAGCGTGCCAGATTAGATAAGCTGCTCTCGACAGGGCAAATTCAGGCATACAACGATGCCGTACCCGCTTTTAATCAATCAATTGCTAACTACAACGCTTCAGTGGCTAAGCTCCAGTCTGATGTAGCCGAATACAACAAACTAGTTGTTGAGCGCAACAAACTTGCAACGGCGCAAAGAGATCTAACCAACTCACTTGAAGCCACCTATAAACCCTTGGGGAACTAATGGCTAAACGCAACGCCGCTAGTTTTGTTTGTAACAGCTGCGGGGTAACATCCGCAAAGTGGGAGGGGCGCTGCAGCAACTGTGGTGCCTGGAATAGCCTCGAACAGCAAGTAGCTGCGCCAAGTGGAGTTTCGCAGTCTGGCACACGCCTAACCGTCAAACGAATAGGGGATAAAGGAGCGTTCAATGAACCAGCGAGAATTACCACCGGCATGGTTGATGTCGACGCGGTACTTGGGGGCGGCTTCGTGCCTGGCAGCGTCGTTCTTATTACCGGACAGCCGGGTATCGGCAAATCTACGCTGCTTCAGCAAGTAGCCCACCAAATAGCTAAAAAACAAGCAGTGTTATATGTCAGTGGCGAGGAGTCCACGCAGCAAGTCTACATGCGCAGCCAGCGCCTTGGGGTAAGTAGTAAAGACAATTTGTCTATCGCAAACGCAAATAGCGCCGACGATATAGCCGCCAGTATTTTGAGCGGTGACTATCAAGTTGCCATTGTCGATTCCGTACAAACCATTCACAGTAACGCCGTCACCACAAGCCCTGGGTCGCCCACACAGATCATGCAGAGCACCCATTTGCTCATGGCAGCAGCAAAACAAGCGAATGCAGTACTTATCTTGGTTGGCCACGTCACTAAAGAAGGCGAGATGGCTGGACCTAAGCTTTTGGAGCACTTAGTCGATGTCGTCCTCACCCTTGATGGCGATAGATATGGTGGATTTAAGCTCCTTAGAGGCATTAAGAACCGATTTGGTGCCACAAACGAGTCTGGTATCTTTGAGACGAC
>CAZTXC010000010.1:0-18448 GCA_964617855.1 uncultured Candidatus Saccharibacteria bacterium
GAAGGTGCAATAATGATGGCGGAAGCTACTGTAGGAACAGACCAGCACGAGCATTGGCGTGATGTGGCTAGCAGGGCAGTGCCATATGCGCTTGCAAGGTTTGATGAGGCACGAGAAATGCGTGACGACGAAATTGACGAGACAGATAAAGTCGAAATTGAACCTGTGGATGATGGCAAGCGAGCAAAGCTGGACAGGCTGGCTGCACTTGAGGCTGAAGCCGAGCAAATTCGCCGAGAATTAGACAGTTAAATCAAATCTCCTGACAGCTGAAACTGTTCGATTAAGTATTCCAGTTTATAATCATGCTGAGAATTGATAGCAGATGTTTGAAATACGTCCGCTATCTTGCACCAAAGACAGCCAAAGAATCACAACTAGTTTCATACATAAAAGGGACTCACAGCGAGTCCCTTTCTTAATGTTTAGTTTTTTACTTCTTTTTAGTTCCGCTGGCTATAGCTATTTTCTTTGGTTCGGGCAGCGGGGTGAGCGGTACGCTAACGTTGAGTACACCATCGTCTAAGTGCGCTTCAATCTTATCGGCGTCCGCCCTGTCGGGTAAGGCGATGCGTCGGTAAAAGCTACTCGAGCTTTCACGGACCACATATTTTTTACCCTTGTCCTCTTCTTTTTCGTGCCGCTCTGCACTAATAATCAAGGCGTTATTTTCTACTTGAATGTTTACGTCATCCTGCTCAAAATTAGGTAAATGTGCCTCAATTTTAAGTTGGTTGTCTTTCATGTAAACGTCTGTGGTTGGAATGTTCACCCCCTTAAAAGGTGTCATCCAATCATCGCCAAAAAACTGTTTTTGAAGAGCAGTTAGCTCAGCGAAGGGGTCCCATCGTACGAGATTGCTCATTATAATTCTCCTTTCTTTACTGTTAGGTAAATCTTTGAGAAGCATAAATAGCTTCCATATAAATTGTAAGAAATTGGCACTCTCGTGTCAAGAGTGCCAATTAGGACCTTAAACTTTTCTCGCCTTGTTGATTTACCATAAGGGGAATACAATTACCTGTATGAAAACACCGCATCTCAAAAAATCAGGTTTTGCAGTTTTAGAGCTAATAATTGCTATTCTATGCTTGTCTGCGATCGTTGGGCTGGGCATTTTTATTGTTAACAAAAACAAGAGTTCAGATAACACAACTACCACTTCAGCAACAAGCAAGGGCGCTAAGTCTGGCGAGCCAAAGATCAAACACATCGGTGTGAACCTTGGCTATTACGATGCTGTATCCAATAAAGCTGGCGATTTTACTTTTACCAAAGAAAAGCTTGCGCTTAATCGTGTCTTTTTTGAGTATGGCTACGTGGTACCAGCTAATTCCGTTGGGGCTGAAAAGAAAAACCCACAACCTACATTCATTTTGCCCCTTGGCAGCAAGGTACACGCTCTTGTCGACGGAACTGTTGAGAATGTGCCAACACTGTACAGCGGTGACTACAGTATCATGGTTAAGACAGAGGGTAGTGATCTTATCTTTGAGACCGAGCACGTCATAAACGTAAAAGTTAAAAAAGGTGATTCTGTTAAAGCAGGGGATGTTATTGCTGAGGTAAGTGACTATGACGCAAAAAACTATGCCGGTATGGGTTTGGTGGAAATCGGTATTCTTAAGAGTGGTAATCCTCCATCCCATCTTTGTCCATTTGATTACCTTGATGACTCAATTAAAGAAGAGACGTTCAAAAAAATTACAGCTCTACAAAAGTCTTGGGAGGAGTATATTGGAGACACGTCTATTCACGACGAATCCTCTGCCGAGGTTCCTGGCTGTGTGAGCCGCGCCCCGATTGAAGGCTAAACAAACAGCCTGCAGGCCGTTAGTGGTTTATCAGAATTAGCGATTATGTTTAATAAGCGCTATAGTAAAACACATAAAATAACTAATGTAAGGAAACAACAATGGTTACAGGTTACTGTGTCAAGTGCAAAGAAAAAGGAGTAGAGCTATCAAACGCCGAGGTTGTGCAGACAGCTAAAGGTGGCTATATGGCTAAGGGCAAGCATGAGGTATGCGGAACAACTGTTTGCGCAATGATGTCTAAGGACAACGCCGAGAAGGCCGTAGAAGAAGGCGCAACAAAAGCATACTAAGGCCAGAGCTAAATCACATTGGGGCGCTGCGGCGCCCTTTTTAGTTTCGCTCTGTACTGGTAATATCAAAGAGCTAAGAGGCAGAGTACTGAAAGACGGCTGAGATGGGCGAGGCGTATGGTGAGCAAACTGACTTCGAAATGCCGAACAACATGCAAAAGATGGCCTACGGTGGCTTTGCTGTAACTGTTGAAGGCTAGGCTAGCGAGAGACCAACCATAGATGTCAACCAACTAGAGCAGAGATTGATCAATTGCGGAATTGGAAAATAATGATATGGTATGTTTATGGTAACTAGTTCCGGCACTGATCACTGGCGTAAACTCCCGAACTGGCTCTCTAGCCAAGAGAGGAGTGTTGTTAGTGGGCTAATACTGCCAGGCACTTGGCAAGAGGGTCGTCAAGGAACTGGGTACGAAAAGCACGACCTAACGAGCGAGACAGCGCTTGAGTGGCTTATTGCGAGGGCCCTCGGTGAGCTAAACGACCCCGATGAGTACGACGCTTGGCTTTTGCGCTACCCACCAGGCAGCGAAATACCTTCACATACCGATCCGGCTATTGACGGCATGTGCCACGTGAGGTTTAACGCAATAGTTAGCGCGGGTGAAGGAGGCCTCTTAACACTAGATGGAACTCCGGTGTCGCTAGAAGACGGCGACGCTTACATATTCCGGCCCGACCTTGTAGTTCATTCTGTAGCCAAAGTTACTGTTGGACCAAGGCTGCTACTCTCGGTAGGAGCGAATCTACCACTAGAAGATACTCAGGCCATCGATTTAGCCTAACCTAGCCTCGCTTGGTATACTGTGCGAATGAAAACCGGTGAAGCGTTGCAGATTGGCGGAGGGAATATTGGCAGAGCCCTAGTTGGCGAAGTAATGCGCGAAGCTGGATTGCACGTGACATTTGCTGATGTGTTGGCAAACTTGCCTGATGATGAGTGGCGGGCCCTGGTTAAGAGTGTGCTTAGCTTCCCAAACTGTTGCAGGGTATCACTTGGCTGAGATCGCCGTATAAGGCACAACTGATATACTACTGGCAATGATCAGCGAAAAGTTTATCATCTTGGCAATTTTATTCAACCTGACGGGATCTTTATCATATGTAAGAAGCACGCTTGCTGGCAGAACAAAGCCTAACCGCGTTACCTGGTTTTTGTGGATGGTAGTGCCGCTGATTACCTTTGCTGCGCAAATTGGGGAAGGTGTTGGCCCCGAGGCCGCCGTTACATTCATGGCTGGGTTTGGTCCGACACTTGTTTTCTTTGCATCCTTCGTGAATAAGCGCGCATACTGGAAGCTGAGTCTACTCGACATTGTTTGTGGCGTGTTGTCTGTCTTAGCAGTAATTCTCTGGCTGATTACCGGGGATGGTCTAATTGCAATTGCTCTCGGTGTGCTAGCAGACCTTTTGGCAGCCATCCCAACCCTCATCAAAGCGTACACTAATCCCGAAACCGAGAATGCTACGGCTTTCAGAAATAGTGCCGTTGCCGCAACTATCGGGCTGCTAGTTATAGATAGCTGGTCATTCGAGAGCGCCTCATTCGCGCTCTACGTGCTTGTTATCTGCATCGTCTTTTATACGCTGATACGGTTCAAGGTTGGGCCCAAGTTGTCCGCAAAAAATTGAGCCGTTTAGGCGTGAATCGGATGACGCTCTCAGACTATTGAATTATTCTATTAATATGATAAAGTATGTCTCGATGAGTGCACCCGTGCTCGTTGCTGTTTGAAAAAGGAGTGTCATGAGACTCGCAGGCAACATACTGCTGGTTCTGTTGATGGTCATCGCCCACGAAGCGGGCCATGCCATCGCCATGCTCCACCGCAAGGTGGAGGTCAAGGAGCTCGGTGTCGGACTTCCGCTTGGTAAGCTTCGGCTGACGTGGCGTCCGCGCTTTCTGCCGTTCCCGGTGGTCCTCACCCCGTTCCTGCTCGGCGCGTACGTGCGACCGACCGACAAAGGCTTCGAGCACATGCGAAGCCTCAGCTACAAGGACCAGGCTGTCATCAGTGCCGCTGGACCGATCATGAATGTGATCTTCTCGGCGGTACTTCTGGCTGGCGTGACGGCGGTCTACACCTTCGTTCCCGGCTACGACCACAAGCGAACAGTCATCTTCGCACTGGTCTCCGCCGCCGTCGCCATCGGCGTCTTCTTCGCGAGACGCACCATCTCGGTGCTGATGCCCGTGATCTCGGTCGGCATCGTTGCCTACTTGGTGCACGTGTTCACCAGCGAGCCTTCTGGAGTCGGCGGGCCCGTAGTCGTCGCTGGCGCAATCGCCGCTGCTACCACGAGCTGGCTGGACGTAATCATGTTCGGCATCTTGATGTCGCTGAACCTGGCCATCCTGAACTCGATCCCCATCCCACCGTTGGATGGCGGGCACATCGTCAGTGCGTTCTTGCGGACCCACAAGTGGCATCGTGCAGACAACGTCTACACCGTAGTCGGAACCATCACAGTTCTCGGATTCTTCGGCTACGTGATCATCTCGGACTTCTTCTAGTCCAGGACACCAAGTCGCCAGCTGTCCGGGCCAATCAACACCAGGCCCGGACAGCTCGATCACACATAACACTCCTTAAAACACTTATCATCTATTCTCAGCAAATATTCAACTGATTCGACTATTCTTGCTGATGTCGTCACGTACTGACGACAGTAAACTAATCGTTCAAAGGCTAACGCCTCTCGCTTTGAACCACAGAAAGGACAACTACTATTTCAGGAAAACTTCGTAAATCACTACTTATAGGTGGTGCTTTGACAGCTGTCGGGGCGACGACGCTTATTGGTGTATCGAGTGCTACTGCAGCAACAGACACCACAAAGAACACGATCGTCGACAGACTGGTGAGTAAATTCAACCTAAATAAAGCTGAAGTGCAGAAGGTTTTCGATGAAGAACGGGCCGCCCACCAAGCTGAACACCAGGCTAAGGTGAGTGAAAGACTGCAAAAGCTCGTTGACGATAAGACCATAACTTCGGATCAAAAGACGGCAATTGAATCGAAGCTCAAGGAACTACAAAGCAAACGAGAAGCAAATCGCGAAGCGTTCAAAGACCTTTCAGAAGATCAACGTGAGGCAAAAATGAACGAGGAACGAACAGCTCTTGAAAGCTGGGCAAAAGAACAGGGTCTAGACTTGACTAAACTCCGGGGCATATTTGGCCCAGGAGGCCATGGTCGCCACATGGGCCCACCACCTGAAGGCAACTAAGTTTTCCAAGGGGGTGCTGCCTCGGCACTCCCTTGACTCACCCCTGTGGAGCTGCTAAGATACTAATGTTAAGAGGAAAACTACAGTTCCCGAGCGGGGACTTTTTATTTTGTTATGTTACCCGAGAAACTCATTACTCCACGATTAAAGCGAGACGATTATTTGCCTGTCGACGTGCGCGACGAAGCAGCGCTGTTAGACGCCTTTGAATTTAGCAATCAGGTAGATGTGGGCACAGAATTACGTACCCGAAAGCTGCCACCGCCAACAGTGCTGGCTGGTGTCCCAACAGTGTTTACTCATGTAGATGGTGTTGATTGGCGTGATAGGTTAGACCCATCCGTCACCGACGCAATCACTGACGAGCGAACTATTACGCTAGAAGGCTTGGTATTAATGCGCCGACAGGACCAACCACATAGGTTCCCGGTCGTTGCCGCTACGTTTCATGACAATGGCTGGCGAAGCCAGGGGCTACAGATAAAGCGCTTTAATAGTCTAGACGGCATTCCAGTCATCGGCATCGATGAGCACAAACAGCGGCTAGTAGTCGTCTCTGGTGGCCGAGCCATCACGCGCGCAGTCGCTCACCTTTTCCCCAAGTCCACCTAGTAAAAAATACACCAACAAAATACTTGGCAGGCAACACCGCTTACGCTATATTTATTGATAAGTTCTTAAAACACAAAAAAGGTGGAACAAAAAATGACAAGAGCGATTGCTATTAGCATTGCAACAGAAGTTGATGAAGAACGGATCCCGATTCGAATGGTGAGTGCAGCTCGTACGTTTCGTTCGGTGCCGTTGACGTACTTTGCCTTAGAGCAGCCTGTGACCGTTCACGTAGTTCGTTAATTTACTTTTGGGTCAAAAGATCCAACGTCAGGGCAGCGGTCCAAGAAAAGTTTTCCGCTCCCAACCCCTTACCGGTTATCGGGTCAAAGTATTCCCGCATACCAGCGCCATCCACCATGCGCAGCGTTTTCTCCCTCAACTCTTTAGCCTCTTCGACAAAGCCGTACCGCAAGAGGCCATCAATTATCAGCCAGTTGGTGTTAACCCAGGTAGGCCCTTGCCAATACTTTTGTTCTCGAAAGGTTAGTGCGCTACGTGGTACCGTCGGGACGCCAAACTTGGTCCCAAAATGATGGGTATTCGTCAACAGGGTGACGAGTTGCTTGGCGCGTTTTTTAGTAATGGTGCCTGCATAAAGAGGTAGCAGTGTTGCGATCGTAGGTGAAAGCATCAACTCATGCGTTGTGAAGTTCCTAGAGTAGTACTGTCCGCTCTTTTCGTCCCAGAGCAGCTCGAGTGCAATCGGGGTCTTACGCATGCAGGCAACCAAATCGGCAGGCACTTTTCTATCAATAACACGAGCAATATCCTGGAGTATGGTATTGGCACGTATCAAAATGCAGTTGAATGCAAGATCTTCAATAGCAAATTGTGTGTGTCTGAGAATCTTGTGAATGTCATAGCGCTGACGCCTGAGTTGGCGTTGATTGCTAAATAGCATTATTTGCTCAATGGTGTCAGCGCGCTGACCCTCAAGAACCCACCGCCTATCACGTCGTAAAATCTCAATCGGCGCATCGAGATGCAATACGTCGACAAGCTTAATCCAGGTAGGCAAGTGATTCTCACGCATTTCTTGCATCCAGGGTGGCGTATTATCCATGCCGGACTCCCACGGCGAAATAAGCAACGCTAGACCTTCACCGTGCGGGTCGCGATCTCGGTACAGCCATTGGTGGTGTCGAATTAGGTGAGGCAACATCTTCTTAAAAAACTTACGTCGCTCCAACCTAGGTAGTTTTTCACCAACGCGCCAAACTGCCTCAGCCAGCATTGGCGGCTGGGTGATGCCACTGGTACCTATTTGGTCATGTGAGTAGCGTGCTTTGTGACTTTGCCAGACCTTAAAAGATCGCCAAATATCTGGATGGAGTACCATATGAGGCAACATCCCGTTCTTCCACTGCGCTTTAACGAGACTTGTTAGCTCCCTCTGGGCACGATGTGGGCTACTGTGTCGCAAACCAATTGCCACGAAGCAGCTATCCCACAACCACTGGTGCGGGTACATATTCTTGGCGGGAACAGTATGCGTTTTGCGATCGTTTAGTGCTAGCACATGCCTAGCAAAGACCGCACTGTCAGCGTGGAAATCCTCACCCATATGCCTTCAGTATACCGGTTGTGTTTGTGAATACACAGCTCAAGCTCGTTGCAATAGTCGTTGTATTATGACAAGGTATGACTATGAGCGTCGAACTCACCCCAGTTGAAGATAAAATTGTTGGATCGATAGTTGGTCTTGGAATTGGCGATGCGCTTGGTGTGCCAGCGGAGTTCCGAAGGCGTGGTTCATTCCGAGAAATTACCGATTATCGGGGCGGCGGTGACTATGCTGGTTTAATCGATGGCATTCCTCCAGGCTACTGGACAGATGATACATCTATGGCTCTCTGCCTTGCCGACAGCTTGATCGCCACCAGAGGCTACGACGGCAATGATGTTCTGGAGCGATTCTCGCGCTGGGAGAAAGATGGTTTAAACAGTTCTATAAATTATTGTTTCGATATTGGTCGTCAGACCCTGAGATCAATCCAATACTACCGTCATCACGGGCAACCCTACCCACTAGACACAGAACTAGAACGTGCTGCTGGCAACGGCGGATTAATGCGTATTGCTCCAGTTATTGGTGCTTATGCGCTAGCTAACGACCAGCAAGCTGAGACCCAGGTTGTATTGTCGAGCCATCACACTCACCCAAACAAGCTTGCTTCAGGAGCAGCAAAGGTCATGAATGCTGTGATGCGTACCTTAATTGCTACTGAGCAACCAATTACTAGCGATGAGCTATCTCGACTGATTCGAAAACACAGCGCGCAGTCACTCGACGAGCTCTACCAGCGAGTAGCATTTGAATCGTTGGGTGAAAAACCAGCTGAGCAAATCTCCTCATCTGGTTATGTTGTCGATAGTCTCGAAGCTGCGCTTTGGGCAGTGGTCAGCACCGAAACATTTGAGGACGCTGTCCTTAAAGCAGTCAACCTTGGTGATGATGCCGACACTGTTGGTGCTATCACTGGGCAGATCGCTGGCGCACGTTATGGCGCCGCGGCAATTCCAGAACACCTCACAGCTGGCTTATACGACTTCGAGCGCATCGAGCGAAAGGCTCAGCTCATTGCCTTTTTGAGCAAACAACTGGCAGCTTAGCGAAAATTTGTAAAATCAAGTGGGAAAGGTAGGTCTTTGTCGCGAAGCAGTTTCATCACTGCCTGTAATTCGTCGCGTTTAGGCGAGACAACCCTGATTTCCTGGCCTTGAATTTGTGTCTTAACTTTCGGGAAACTATCCCGAATTAGTTTGGTTATGGTCTTTGCTTTCTCTTGATCGAGGCCTCGAATAAATGTAAGCCGCTTGCGCATGACCATGTTAAGCGTCATCACTTCCCCTGAAGTGTCGAGTACTTTGGGGCTAATACCCGCGCCGGCTAATCGTTTGCGAAGTATGTCTTCAATACTTTCTAGATGAAAATCGTTGTCGCCATAAATCATTACATTTTTCTTAGAGTTATCCTCGAACTCGACTTTGGCGCTAGTACCCTTAAAGTCGTACCTAGCAGAAATGTCACGTTGTGCCTGCTCGATCGCGTTATTGAGCTTTGCAACGTCAAAGTCAGAGACGATATCAAATGAAGAATCTTTGGCCATATGGTGGATACTACCACAAAAGACTTGCAAACGACCACAGAACAACGTAGCATTTACTATACAAAGTAAAGTTACAAACAGGGAGAACTATGAAAATTATTGGGATTCACGGGAGCACTAAAACAAGTAGCCCATCATTTAACAAAGCACTCATAAATGCTGCAAAGGACTTAGCGCCTGAGAGTGTTGAGTTTGAAGCAGTGAACATCGTGGGCTTGCCGCTGTATTCCGAAGAGCTAGAAACCGACTACCCAAGCGATGTTGCGGCTTTCAAGCAAAAGGTAGCCGAGGCAGATGCCATTGTGATAGCAACACCCGAGCACAATCGCTCAGTACCAACGGTACTCAAAAATGCCATCGACTGGGCTAGCCGGCCCTACGGTCAGTCAGCTTGGAATAACAAGCCGGTTTTGATCATGGGCGCTACTGGTGGTGCATTAGGTACCTATGGCGCTCAACACCATTTGCGTGACATATTTGCTCACAATCAAGCCTATGTGTTGCCCGAACCTGCCTTGCACATAGTCTTCGCGCACGATAAGACCGCAGACGACAACGTGACCGATCAAGAGACCCGCGAACACATTGCCGCTGGACTCAAGCGTTTAGTTGAGTATACACAACAGCTTGCTAAGTAGCTGACTATCGGAGGTCATTACGCTATACTAGACGACAAATGGCCTACGCGAACCAACAGATTGAAGAAGTTGCTGCTGTATTACTTCAGCGGGTTGCTGACGGTGAGGACAAATCAGCCACGCTCTTTTCTGCCGAGCTAAAGGGTTTGTATGCACAGTTACCACAACTACCCAGCGAACAGCGGGCAAGCTTCGGTAAGGAGCTGAACCAGCTTAAGGATGCGTTGACTCGAGAACTAGCCAAGTCTAGCCAGCAAGTCTCAAATAAACCCCCTATTGATGTAACGGCACCGTTCGACGTAAATATAACTCCGGGTCTACGTCCAAAGCTGCTACCTACTGAACAGGGATCGCGGCATCCACTCATGACAGAACTGGACAAGGTATTGGATATCTTTGGTCGCATGGGTTTTGCAACCGTTGAAACTCGACAGATTGATGATGAGTACCACATGTTTGATAGTCTCAATTTTCCAGATGGACATCCGGCCAGAGATGATTATGATACGTTCTTGACTACAGACGGCTTGGTGGCGCCTGCTCACGCAAGCATCATGCAAACAAGGCTACTCAAACAGTACGGACCTGATCTGCCTACTTTGGGATCTTTTAGCGCCGTGTACGCCGGGCGCACATTCCGCAATGAAGATACCGATGCGCGACATGAGCATACCTTCTATCAAGTAGAGATTATGCATGTAGGCAAAAACATTCATGCAGGTAACTTGGTGGCAACCTTCAAGACATTTCTCGAGACGTATTATGAACAGCAACTTGAGGTTAAATCGCAGCCATATTATTTCCCATTCACTGAGCCCAGTTTTGAGCTAGCTTTGAGCTGTCCCTTTTGCAAGAAAAAAGGCTGCCATGTTTGTAGCCAGAGCGGCTGGATAGAGTTACTTGGTATGGGTATGGTGCACCCAAATGTTTTGAAAATGGGCGGCGTCGATCCAGAGGTATACACCGGATTTGCTGGTGGTATGGGGCTTGATCGGTTGGTGATGATGAAGCATGGCATCGAAGACGTGAGGCATTTCGAATCGGCTAAGCTAGATTTTTTGAGGCAATTTTCATGAAGTTAAGTCTTAACTGGGCACAGCAGTATAGCAATGTTGACCTCGCTGAAGGCTCTAGCGACCAGCTGATAGATGCTATTGGCCGTCAAATAGGTGAAGTTGAAGACGTTCAGTACTGGGGTTCTCGCTACGAAGGTGTTGTAGTCGCTCGCATAGTAACGTGTCATAAGCACGAAAACGCCGATAAACTTTCAGTTTGCTTAATAGACGATGGCGGAGTTGTTGAGGACGTCACGCGGGATGATGCCGGACATGTCCAAGTAGTTTGTGGTGCGCCAAATGTGCGTGATGACATGCTTGTTGCGTGGTTGCCACCCGGCAGCACAGTGCCGAGCACCGTGACCAAGGACCCGTTCGTGCTAGAAGCCAGAGAGTTACGCGGGATAGTAAGTAATGGCATGCTTGCTAGTGAACGTGAATTGGGGATAAGCGATGAACACGAAGGCATTCTTGAAATCAACTCAACAGAAGTAGGCCCGGAGCTTGCTACTCCAGGTACTGCGTTTAAAAAGCTTTTCAATCTAGATGATGCCGTTGTGGAGATTGAAAACAAGATGTTAACTCATCGGCCCGACTGTTTCGGTATTCTTGGCTTAGCTCGTGAGCTGGCTGGCATTCAAGGCAAGGCGTTCGTTAGCCCCTCATGGTATACCGATACGCCACAATTCGCCTCGGACAACAAAATCACGGTAGATGCTGATGTGCAGGACGGCGAACTCGTGCCCAGGTTTACTGCAATTGCTCTCGACAATGTACACGTCAAACCAAGCCCTACCTGGTTACAAGCCGGTCTGACTCGAGTCGGCATCAAGCCGATTAACAACGTGGTGGATATCACAAACTTCGTTATGCACCTTACAGGGCAGCCACTCCACGCATACGATGCTGAGAAAGTTAAGCAGCGTGGTGGTCAATACAAATTGGTTGCCCGTCAAGCAAAAGAAGGTGACGAACTAACCTTATTGAATGGCAAGTCTATAAAACCCGAAGCTCCCACGATCGTTATTGCCACCGACACTGAAGTTATCGGCCTTGGGGGCGTGATGGGGGGCTCAGGCACAGAAGTTGACGAAACAACGACAAGCGTTCTACTAGAGTGTGCAACGTTCGACATGTACAACATACGCCGAACCAGTATGAAGCACGGCTTGTTTACAGATGCAGTCACGCGTTTCACGAAGGGTCAGAGCTCTTTGCAGAATGATCGTGTGGCGGCCTATGCGGTGACACTGCTACGCGACTTAGCTAACGCCGAAATTGCCAGTAACTTTGTGGACGTTCACCAAAACCTCCCCCAACTGGCCACAGTTAATGTCACAGCCGATTTTATAAACGACCGTCTTGGTACCTCGCTGACAGCTGACGAAATCGCTAGCCTACTCACAAATGTCGAATTCAAGGTCGATTTTGGTAACACACTCCGCGTTACCGCACCGTTCTGGCGCACTGATATCGCTATCCCTGAAGATATCGTTGAAGAGGTGGGTAGGCTATACGGCTACGACAAAGTACCCCTGCAACTACCTGCGCGCAATGCTAGGCCGGCGGAACAAGCCACAATATTTGCGCTTAAAAGCCGTCTTCGTAATTTGCTTGCGGCCAGTGGCGCAAACGAGGTTTTAACCTACAGCTTTGTCCACGGCAAGCTGATTGAGCAAGCAGGACAATCTCTAGAGAAGGCCTATGCGTTAAGTAATGCGCTCAGCCCCGGGCTGCAGTACTATCGGCTCAGCTTGACACCAAGCTTACTAGAAAAGATTCACCCTAACATCAAGGCTGGCTACGATACGTTCTCGCTTTTTGAGCTCAACACAGTCCACGTTAAAGATACCGGTCTAGACGACGATGGCACGCCCACCGAAACACACGCCCTGGCTCTCACTTTTACTGCGACCAGCAAGCAAGCTGAGCAGTTCCCAGGCGCCGCATACTATCAGTCACGCAAATACTTGGATCATATTGCGGAGAACCTAGGAATTTCGCTTGCCTATAAACCCCTCGAGAACCTGCCTGACTATCAATATGCTCAACCGTTTGCGGTCAGTAGATCGGCACTCGTTGTCGAAAAAATAACACAAACCCCACTCGGTATTGTTGGCGAATACCACGAAATGGCAGCGAAGTCGCTCAAACTGCCCGAATGTAGTAGTGGTTTTGAGATTAGTCTCGATGCCATTATGTCGCTCAATGTGGGTGAGACTAACTACAGACCGTTGTCTCGGTTCCCTTGGAGCACACAAGACATCAGCTTTGCCGTCTCCGCGGCGACAACGTATCAGGATTTGCATGATTGTATTGAGGCTGAATTGGGTCAGCAAAAGGCTACACGTGGTTATTTCGCCGAACTCAAGCCAATTGACATTTATCAGCAAGCCGACAACCCAACAAAAAAACATATAGCGTTTAGTCTGCATGTGTCGCATCCAGATAAAACCCTGACTACCGATGAAGTTAATAGTCTTCTGAGCAGTATCGCCGATGCTGCAGCTAGCGCAGTCAAAGCCGAGCGGTTATAACGCTTGACTACTGTTAAAATTGGGTGTATAACTAGCTCACTTACGTACAATATGTAAGTACTTTTACAGACGTGGTACATCCACTAGACACCTCACCGTGAGTAGTCACTACTTAGGGTGAGTTGTCTAGTTCTCGGGGATGGCTAAGCGCTGCAGGGGTTCTTAACTCCTTTCGGCTTCTGTACGTGTTAAGGGTTTTCTGCGTCTACCTGGCTTGCTGTGGGTCAGCCGGTAGTACTTCAAGGGATATGAGGACAAAGAGTATCCTAAGATAATCCGCCAGAGGGTGGCTAGCCGCTTGACCCGGTGAATAGATCGTTAGTAGGCGATCTGCCACCCTCACCCCCGAAGTCTCCATCCATCCAGCAGTCTACGGACTGCTACGACCCAAGCGAGGTGATTCGGTTGCCCTGGACCAATCCAGAGAAGACCAAGGACTGCCCCAACTGTCGTGGCTACGGCTACATCATGGGCGGCTTTGGCAACAAGATCACGTGCTCGACCTGTAAGGGTACGCGCAAGGTCAAGGCCTAGTGCCGATGGAAAGGATACCCTTCGGGGAAATGTTCTGAGCCTCACAGCTCATGACATTTGTCGTACCACGCCTGTTCTTTCCAACCGTTATGAAGAAACACGAAGCAACATCAGCGCGAGAACGACTACTGGAAGTTACAGCTAAAAAGATTAGCCGTGCTGTTTTATTAGATATAAAAGAGTCAGTCAACGACGCCGTCGCCGAAGAGTGTGCCGGGTGTGATGAACGGATTATTTTTATGGCAGCTGGTCAAGCCGAAAAATACGGCCGGCCTGTGGTAGCTGTTGTGTGCAATCTCTATGACAAAAGCCACAACTGGACAGGCAAAGAAATTTGGCACGAAGATTGCTATGCCGAAGCAGGGGAGCCGTACGGTGATGTTATCGACATCAGCCGCCAAGGCAGTCAATTGCCAACTGCTTAGTGGGCGCTTTCAAGTACAATAGTAATAATGCAACACATCATAAAGATTCTAACGTTCACGAAGCGGCTGTGGCCCTACTATGCCATTATTAGTTTTTTGTCGGTGCTTGTTGCTGCAGTCGGGCTCATATACCCGCTACTGACCGGCTGGGCTATTGATGAACTCAAGCTCGGCACACAAGCTGACGTGCGTCATCTTATGGTGCTGGTACTTGGAATTTTCGCCAGCGATCTAGCGAGCAATCTTCTGAACAACGTCAACGGCTACCTTGGCGATCAGATGTCAGTACGGGTTTATCGTTTGCTCGGCTTGCGCTACTACGAACACATTCTCACCTTGCCACAGAGCTATTTTGATAAAGAGCTAAGTGGAAAGATCATTAACCGCTTAAATCGTTCAGTTATGCAAATCTCCAATTTCATGCAAATGTGGAGCAATAACTTTCTTCAATTCGTCTTTAGTACGGTGCTTGCTCTTTGCATTGTTGCCTACTTTAGCTGGGGGGTAGCCTTGCTGTTGTTGAGCTTGTACCCAATATTCATCTTACTGACGATAAAAGCAAGTGGGACGTGGCAGGGCTACCAAAAGAAAATAAATCACAATACCGACATTGCAATCGGTAGGTTTTCGGAAGCCGTAAGCCAAGTAAAAGTAGTTAAGAGCTATGGCCAGGAAAAGCGAGAGCTGAACTTCTTCAAGAAGCACCTGGGCCTGGCTATGAAAGATACGCGTCCTCAATCTAAGTTCTGGCATACCAGAGATGTCTATCGTCGATTTGCACTGAACATCATTTTTTTCGGTGTGTATGCACTTATTTTTAAACAAGGCGCTGACGGTACGCTAAGCGCTGGCCAGGCAGTGTCACTCCTCCTGTACGCATACCAGATCCGAATCCCTATCTTCACTATCAGCTTCCTAGTAGAGAATACCCAACGGGCCATCGCTGACAGTAAAGACTACTTTGAGGTCATGGCACATGCCACCGAAAAAGATGATAACATCACGAAAAAGCTTCGGGTCAACAGAGGTGAAATTGTCTTTGACGGAGTTAGTTTTTCTTACGACACGAGCCCCGTGCTTACCGACATCACCCTAACTATCGCACCAGATACAAAGATTGCCTTAGTTGGTGAAAGTGGTGAGGGCAAAACAACATTAACAAACTTACTACTCAGGCTCTATGAACCAAATGCCGGTACAATCACCATCGACGGCACTGACATTGCCTCTGTCTCGCAACATAGCCTCCGTCAATATATCGGCGTAGTATTCCAAGAACCAGCTTTGTTTAGTGGCACAATCCGGGAGAACATTGCCTACGCCAGTAATAGTGCAACCGAGGCCCAGGTCATAGCTGCCGCCAAGGCAGCCAACGCCCATGAGTTTATTGCCAAGCTCGAAAAAGGTTACGACACCGAGATCGGCGAACGCGGGCTTAAGCTTAGTGGTGGCCAAAAGCAGCGTATAGCAATTGCCAGAGCTGTGCTCAAAGATGCACCTATTCTTATCCTAGATGAAGCCACCAGTAGCCTCGACAGTCGCAGTGAACAGATGGTTCAAGAGGCTCTGGAGCGTTTGATGAAGGGTCGCACCACGCTGATTATTGCCCACCGCTTAAGTACCATCGCCAATGTTGACCAGATTCTTACCTTGAGCGGAGGCAAAGTTGATGAAGTTGGGACGCCAGACCAATTGGCGAAGTCTGGTGGCATATACTCTCAACTGCTGACACTACAAAAAGGTGGCGCCACTGCAAGTAAAAAGCTGAAGGCCTACCAAATTGAGTCAGTAAAAGGATCCTAGCCTTTGTCGAGCTCATCCGGTGCTGCATCAGCACTCTCAGCTGCATCTTGCATCAGTGCAGAGTTTGCACGAACGGTTCTCAAAAGAGCACCGCTTGTAGCTACACAGCCTGCGACAAGCACGATTGTGTATGGCAACATATCATCCCAGGCATCATCACGTGCATCGCGGTAGTCCCTGCGAACAGCTGCTGGCACCTCGGAGTCTTGAGAGGCCACTTCAAAAGCCTCAGCTTGACCCATAAGGCGAGTTGTTTGCATCAGAGCGTTAACAGCAACGATGCCGCCAACTGCTGCTACGACTGCACGGTTCCGGCGAGATCGATCTGCTTGGTCTTCGGGTGTGCGTAAACGATCGGTACGTCTTAAAATATTCATGGAGCAAACAATACCACCAATATTCCAATGCGTCAATGCCACCGGCTGTTACAATAGTTCTATGCGTCACTCAGCACGAGCAATTATCATCCACAACGATCATATCCTGGTAAACGAACGCAACAGGCATGGCGACCACTACTATGCTATCCCGGGTGGTGGTATAGAGTCAGTCGAAACGGCGGAGCAAGCCGCCTCGCGGGAAGTATGGGAGGAGACTTCGATCCGCTGCTCAATAGAACGACACGTCATCACGACCACAGGAAAATTTGGGCACGAAGAGTACTTTCTAGCAAAATATCAGTCTGGCGAGCCGGGTATCCAGCCTGATGCACCAGAGTTTGCAGACAATCAAAAAGGTGAAAACACCTACCAACCAATGTGGCTGTCGTTGGGTGATCTGGCAAGAAGCCGACTATTACCGGACCCTGTAAAGCAGCGGATACTTGCTAGTTTGCATGACGGGTGGCCCGATGAACCAGTAGAGCTGATATACTAGGTTGGCACTAAGGGAGTACGAGTTTGGCAACGAGCACATCACAACGCGCAAGCATTATAATCATCCTCGTTTTGTTCGCAATTATGGGGGTAGGAGGAACTACAATCATGGTCTTGAATTCACGCTCAACAGATGACGGAGTTAATCAAACAAAAAAACTAACCCGGGCAGGTAACTCACTGGAAAACTTTAAGCCTGTACCTAAAATCGAGAAACTTAGTTTTGAAGACATTAAGGTTGGCGATGGATCTGAGGTTAAGCTCGGTGACACCATTACCGTTGACTACACAGGGGCCGTGGCTAGCACTGGTATTGTCTTCGAAAGCTCCTTAGATAGCGGCCAGCCCGCGACGTTTGCACTCAATGCCGGAGGTTTAATTCAGGGTTGGGTTGACGGTGTGCCTGGTATGAAAGTTGGCGGCAAACGTCGCCTCCTCATCCCTGCTGCATTAGCGTATGGCGACCAAGCTCAAGGTGAGAGCATACCTGCCAATTCTGACCTTGTTTTCGACATTGAAGTCCGCAGCATTGGCTCGCCACAGTAAGCCACTCCTGGTAGTAGGAGAAATGCACAAAATTACTACATATAGTGCATTGACACAAGCACTTTGCACCATATATACTTAATTTGATCAGATTAAAAAGAACACTAAAAATCACAAATCTAAGGGGGCAGCTTCATGACCAAAAATATCACTATCTACACCAGCAACACGTGCGCATATTGCGTTATGGTTAAGAAGTGGTTGCAGATGAAGGGCCACAACTACGACGAAGTTAACATTGAGGTCAACCCAGAACGCCAAGCAGAGATGATGCAGGCCAGTGGCCAGATGGCCGTTCCGGTCACTATTATCACTAAGCAGGATGACAGCCAAGAGGTTGTCGTAGGGTATAACATCGCTAAACTCGCACCGGCAGTTTCGTAGGCTAATTGAGAGCCATGGCCAATGCAAAGCCGACCGTCATATTAGACTTTGACGGTACAGTCGCTGACTCATTTGCCATGGCGGTAGACATTGCACAGACACTGCTAAAACAATACGGATACGAGCCATGGACGGCAAAACAAATTGCAGAGTTACGCGAACTGTCTGCAAGCCAAATTCTTCGCAGAGTCAAAGTTTCCCCCCGACACCTTCCAGGGCTTGTGCGTCAAGTGCGCAAGGAACAGAAATCTCGTATTCACATCGTCGCTCCTATTAAAGGCATAGAAGATGTGTTACGAGACCTCTCCAGGGACTACACACTGGCTATTATTAGCTCAAGTGACAGTGATCTAATCGAGCACTTCCTGGCTAAGTACCAGATGAGTAAGTACGTATCCACAGTAATGGGAGGGGCCGGCTTACTATCAAAGAATCGCAACATTAAGAAGTTCATCAAAACCCGTGCTTTATCAAATGATAGCGTCGTTTACGTTGGTGATGAAGTCCCCGATATACACGCCGCCCGACGATCAAAAATCGAAGTAGTATCCGTCACTTGGTGTTTTAATTGAGAAGGGGTCCAAG
>CAZTXC010000011.1:0-452 GCA_964617855.1 uncultured Candidatus Saccharibacteria bacterium
AGGCTCTGTCCCGCTACACACCATTCGAGCCGACGTTGACTACGCGCTATCTGTCGCCAAAACACCTGGTGGCACAATTGGCGTCAAAGTATGGATCTATAAAGGCGAGGCGGCATAGGAGCACCATATGTTAATGCCATCCCGAACTAAACACCGCAAGGTCCGAAAAGGTCGCATTAAAGGTGTCGCAAGTAGCGGCCACTACGTTGCCTTTGGTCAGTACGGCCTACAAAGCATGGAAGCTGAACGAATTAGTAGTCGCCAAATTGAATCTGCTCGCCAGGCCATGACCCGCTACACTAAGCGAGGTGGTCAGGTTTGGATCCGCATTTTCCCACACACCCCAATTACCCGTAAGCCACAGGACGTCAAGATGGGTAGCGGTAAAGGTAACCCCGAGTTCTTCGCCGCCAAAGTGAAGACAGGAACAATTTTGTTTGAGCTTCGTGGCG
>CAZTXC010000011.1:462-16299 GCA_964617855.1 uncultured Candidatus Saccharibacteria bacterium
AAGCTATGCGCTTGGCAGCCCACAAGCTTCCAGTTAAGACAAAGTTCGTGACTCGTCAGGAGGCCAAGTAATGAAACGCACTGATTTGACAAAACTAGATGCCGCTAAGCTGCAAGCTTTCGCCGACACCACACGCGTAGAGCTGGCCAGTCACAAACGCGCCATTAGCTTGGGGCAGGAAACTAAGACCGCCGATATTCGCACTAAGCGCCGCGACATCGCCCGAGCATTAACCCTGCTCAAACAGAAAGAGGAGAAGTAAGATGGCCCGAACACTCATTGGTACCGTTACATCCGACCGCAATGATAAGACTATTACCATTGCTGTCCACGAGCGACGTACCCACCCAATCTACAAGAAACAATATTCCGTGACACGTAAGTTCCGTGCGCATGACGAAAAGAACGATGCCCACGTCGGTGACAAAGTTGAGGTTGTTGAATGCCGTCCAATGTCAGCTAGCAAAAACTGGAATCTCGTTCAGGTTATTGAGCGCAACAAGGGCTCAGAGATTAGTCTTGCCGATGAACCAGTCGTTGCTAAGGAGAAGCCTGCAAAGACCGAAGAGGCCAAGGCAGCTGACAAGCCCGAGGAGTCCACGGAATGATACAGCAGGAATCACGACTAGTTGTAACCGACAACAGCGGCGCCAAGGAAATCTTGTGCATTCGCGTGCTGGGTGGTACCCGTCGTCGATACGCTCGTGTTGGTGATGTCATTACTGCCACCGTCAAGAAGGCCAATCCAAACGGGACCGTACAACGTAAACAGGTTGTTAAAGCAGTCGTTGTTCGCACCAAAGATCAAATCCGCCGGCCTGATGGTTCGACCATTCGCTTTGATGACAACGCAGCAGTTATCATCGATGCCGAAAAGCAACCTCGAGGCACGCGTATCTTTGGTCCTGTACCTCGCGAACTACGCGACCAGGGTTACAGCAAGATTATCAGCCTAGCACCGGAGGTACTGTGATGAGTAACGTACCTATCCGCATTAAAAAGGGCGACACCGTTATGGTGCGGTCCGGCAAGTACAAGGGCCAGACTGGCACTGTCGTTCGAGTCCACACCGACCTGAACAAGGCGACTGTCGAAGGTATCAACATCGTTAAAAAACATGTTAAGCCAAGTCAGAGTAACCCAACAGGCGGCATCATCGAGATTACAAAGCCAATCTGGGTAAGCAAGCTAGGCGTCATTGATCCTAAGACCAAGAAGCCAACTCGCATTGGATACACCGTCAAAGCCGACGGCAGCAAAGTCCGCACCTACAAGGCTAGCGGCAAGGAGATAACCACATGAGCACTACTACATATATGCCCCGATTGAAGACTCGGTACAACACCGAAGTTCGTGCTCAACTACAAAAAGATCTTGGCTTGAGCAACATACATCAAGTGCCGAAATTACAGAAGATAGTCGTTACTGTTGGTCTTGGTAAAGGTAAGGATGACAAGAAGTTATTCGAGATCGCTACCAACACAGTTGCTAAAATCACTGGTCAACAGCCTATCCAAACCAAAGCCCGCAAATCAATTGCCAGCTTTAAACTCCGTGAAGGCAACCCAGTTGGCCTTCAGGCTACACTTCGTGGCGACCGTATGTATGAGTTCCTCGATCGCCTAGTAACCGTTGTGCTGCCTCGGCTGCGCGACTTCCATGGCGTACCGGCAAAAAGCTTCGACAAACAGGGCAACTACAGCCTCGGTATGCAGGATCAGTCGGTTTTTCCAGAGTTGAGTTTTGATGAAATTGCTACGGCTCATGGTTTAGAGGTAACTATGGTTGTTGCATCACGCGGACCAGAAGATAGCCGAGCATTGTTAACGGCACTAGGTGTGCCATTCGAGAAGACTAAGGAGCAGAGGTAAGCATATGCCAAAGAAATCAATTATTGCCCGTGACCAAAAGCGCCTGAAGATGATTCAGCAATATAGCGCCAAGCGTGCTGAGCTCAAGAAAGCAGGTGATTGGGACGGTTTGGCGATGCTACCACGCAACTCCAGCCCAACACGTCGCAAGAATCGCTGTAGCGAAACTGGTCGCCCACGCGCCTACATGCGTACGTTCGGTTTGTCTCGCATTAGTTTCCGTGAGCACGCAACTAAAGGTGAAATTCCTGGCGTAACGAAAGCGAGCTGGTAAAGACTATGAGTACTACATCTACCGATCCTATCGCAGACATGCTAACCAGAATTCGCAATGCAATTGCAGTGCGAAAGACGGCTGTTGTTTTGCCACATTCGCGAGTCAAAACCACGGTTGCTTCAGTTTTGGCTGACAATCACTTCATCGAGAAGGTTGAGGTTGTTGATAAGGATGCGCCACAGAAACTACTACGCATTGTCATCAACAAAGAAGACGAAAATGCTCGCATCACGCACATTGAGCGCCTGAGCACACCTGGCCGTCGTTTGTACAGCAAGGCAGACGCCATGCCTAAAGTTAAGAACGGTCGCGGCATCGTTATTGTCAGTACCAGCCAGGGCGTTATGACTGGCGACCAAGCTAAAGATAAACGCCTCGGCGGAGAGTTAATTTGTAAGGTGTACTAATATGAGTCGCGTAGGAAACAAACCAATACAAGTCCCAGCCGGTGTAACCGTTACATTGGCAGATGGTGTCATTGCCGTTGCAGGACCCAAGGGAAACCTCAGCACACCACTACTTCAAGGTATCAGCCTCGCGCAAACTGACGGCATCATCACTATTGCGCGCAGTAGCGAAGATCGTTACGTAAAAGCCGCTCACGGCCTAACACGTGCTTTAGTTGCCAACATGATCGAGGGCGTCACCAATGGCTTCAAGAAACAACTCGAAGTTAATGGTGTTGGTTTCCGCGTTGGCGTATCTGGCAACACTCTTAAAATGAGTCTTGGTTTCTCTCACGAGATTGTATTCACCATCCCAGATGATGTCCAAGTTACTGTCGAACAGAATGTTATAACCGTTAGTGGCATCGACCGCCAACGAGTTGGCCAAGTGGCCGCCGAAATCCGCGAATTTAAGAAACCTGAACCATATAAGGGTAAAGGAATCAAGTACATGGATGAACGTATCATCCGTAAGGCTGGAAAGTCTGGAAAGGAATAGTCAGATGCGAGAATTACGTCGAAAATTACAAAACCAACAGCGACGAACTATTCGTACTCGAGCAACTTTGCACGGTACAGCCCAGCGTCCTCGCTTGAGCGTAACTATCAGCAATCGTCATGTTTCAGCCCAGATCATTGATGACGACGCCCATACAACTCTGGTTTCAGCAACTTCAGTAACAGATAAATCTGCCACTGGCACATTGACTGACCGAGCTGCTGTCGTTGGCGCCGCCATTGCTACTCAGGCGAAAGCAAAGAAGATTAATCAGGTTGTCTTTGATCGTGGTAGCAGACTGTATCACGGTCGAGTCAAAGCTCTCGCCGATGCAGCTCGAGAGAAAGGACTGGAGTTCTAAATATGGCCCAAGATCAACGAAACACTAATCGCAATACGAATAAAGACCAAGCTATTGAGTCGGATGGACTTAGTGAGCAAGTTATCAGTATCGACCGCGTCGCTCGTGTCGTTAAGGGTGGTCGACGCTTCCGATTTAAAGCCCTTGTTGTTGTGGGCGACGGCAAGTCAAAGGTTGGCATTGGTGTATCTAAGGGTGCCGATGTGCAGACAGCTGTTCAGAAAGCTGTTGATGTGGCTAAAAAGAACCTCATCACAATCCCTAAGTACCGCGACACTATCCCGCATGACTCCGAAGCAAAACTAGCAGGAGCACACATCATCATCCGTCCAGCCGCCAGCGGTACCGGTTTGATCGCCGGTGGCGTCGTGCGAGCCATTCTAGAGATGGGCGGCATCCGCAACGTACTTTCTAAGTCACTCGGCTCATCCAACAAAGTTAACTGCGCCTACGCAACTGTCGATGCACTACAGAAGCTAAAGCCAGCGAACGAATGGGTAACCCGACGATTTGCAGATAAAAAGCCTGCTAAAGCAGCTGCTAAAACTGAGGCAAAAGCATGAGTTACAACGATCTAAAATTATCTAGCAATAAATCTCGCAACCGTGTCGGCCGTGGCATTTC
Organism: uncultured Candidatus Saccharibacteria bacterium; assembly: GCA_964617855.1. Taxonomy (GTDB): domain Bacteria; phylum Patescibacteriota; class Saccharimonadia; order Saccharimonadales; family CAZNVG01; genus CAZTXC01. Next base: position 4,541 of record CAZTXC010000011.1, read on the forward strand.
TGCCGGCCAGGGCAAAACTGCTGGTCGCGGGACTAAAGGCCAACGCGCTCGTACTGGGAAGAAATTACGTGCCGGTTTTGAGGGCGGTCAAAATCCACTCATGATGCGTCTTCCTAAATTACCTGGTTTTACCTCACACCGCACACCCCCACAAGTAATCTACACAGGTCAGTTAGACAAACTACCTGCCAAGCAGATTACCAGCCAGGAGCTTGCCGAAGCTGGGCTCATAAATGATGCATTCAGTGCTGTTAAGCTCATCACCAAGGGTGAGGTGACTAAGGCTATTAAGCTAGAAGTGCAGGGGGCATCAGCATCAGCAATTGCAGCCGTTGAAAAGGCTGGCGGTAAGGTTACGATTGTTGACCGACCAAAGCAACCTAAAACTTCCGATAAAAAAGCCACCAAAAACAGCTAAAACCAGCTATACTATATAGCGACTATGACGTTTCGGACTATTGGGTTCATTTTCAAAAACGGCGACATGCGCAAACGCGTGTTGATTGTTTTGGGCATGATTTTAATTTTCCGCTTTTTGGCACATGTGCCAATTCCCCTAGGTGAACCCCAGCAACTACGGCAATTGCTGCAAAACCTATTTAATGGGCAGCAGCTATTCGGCTTTATTGACCTACTCTCCGGCGGCGCCCTGGCGAACTTCGCCATCATGCTAATGGGTCTCGGCCCTTACATTAACGCTTCTATTATTATGCAACTGTTGAGCAAGGCTATTCCTAAGCTAGAAACATTGAACAACGAAGGCGAATCGGGTCGTCGCAAGATTAATCAATACACCCGCATACTCAGCGTACCGCTTGCGATTATCCAATCAATTGGCATTATCTTTCTATTACGACAAACGGCAAGTGCCCAGGCGGGGATAAACATTACCCAGGGCGCCGGCCTCACCCAGTGGATTTTAATGGTTAGCGCGCTAGCTGGCGGTTCGGTGCTACTGATGTGGCTCGGTGAGTTGATTAGCGAGCAAGGGGTCGGGAACGGTATAAGTTTGCTCATTTTTGCGGGAATTATCAGTAGTATTCCATCAACAATTGCCGTATTGGTTAAATCTATCTTTGCTGATTCTGCTCAAATATCCGTATTGGGTCACAAGCTGCCCGTAGACGCACGAGCACTTCTGGTATTCGTTGGCCTAGCGTTGGCTACGTTAACTGTGTCGTACGTTCTCGTAAAGCTCAACGAGGCTCAACGCACCATTACCATAAGCTACGCAAAGCGAGTCGCAGGCAACCAAGCCTATGGAGGCATCGATTCGGTCTTGCCAGTCAAACTCATTGCAGCTGGCGTAGTGCCCATTATCTTTGCTCTGGCATTCCTTTCATTGCCATCATTTGCAGGACAGCTACTGCAAAATGGCAACAAGTTATGGATGCAAGAATGGGGAGCGCGCTTAGTAGAGTGGTTTCAGTCACCGAATGGCAGTTCTCCGACAACTGGAAAGGCTGCGTATATTTATCCAATTCTGTATTTCTTACTTGTCGTCGTGTTTACCTACTTCTACACAACCATCACTTTTAACACGAAAGAAATTGCAGAAAACCTACAAAAACAAGGCGGATTCATACCCGGTGTTCGTCCAGGACAACAAACAGAAAAGCACTTGTCGACAATTTTACTACGTTTGACCCTATTTGGTTCGCTTGCGTTAGGGGTGATAGCTATCTTGCCAATCTTTGCAGAACGGCTGATCGGCACAAGCAAGTTGGCTATTAGTGGTACGGGTATTTTGATCATCATATCTGTTGCGCTGGAAACATTGCGCCAAATCGAATCACGAGCTCTCATGATCTCGTACGATGACTATTGAATACGGCCCACTAAACTATGATAAAATCGACGTAGAGGCATTACTTCCGTATGCCCCCGAAAAAACCCTTTACAAGAGGGGTTATCTTTGGGTATAATTACATCTTGTTACTTATGGCAGGATCAAAGGAAGTTATCGAGCTGACGGGTACAATCGTCGAAACACTGCCCGGGGCAAAATTCCGGGTAGAGCTTGAGAACGGACATGTCATCCTCGGCCATGTCGCCGGAAAGATGCGAAAGCACTACATCAAGATCGTTCCAGGTGACAGCGTAACGGTTGAATTGACACCTTACGATCTCAGTAAGGGTCGGATAACCTACCGCAAATAAGCAGCCTAACAACTAAGGAGAATTAGTTGAAAGTTCGCGCCAGTGTAAAGAAGATCAGTCCAGACGACCAAATTGTCCGACGAAAAGGGCGTGTTTACGTTATCAACAAGAATAAGCCTAAGCATAAGCAGAGGCAAGGATAAGTATGGCTCGTATAGCAGGTGTCACCATTCCAACCGAGAAGCAAGTTCAGCATAGTTTGCGCTATGTGTATGGCGTTGGTCACAAAACTGCTCTCGAAATTTTGGACCGCTGCTCAATTGAACCAACCGTACGTGTCAAGGACCTTACCGAGGCTGAACTATCACGCATTCGTGACGACATTAGCGAACACTATACCGTCGAGGGTGAACTCCAGCGTATCGTTGCCACAAATATTAAACGCCTGAAGGACATCAAGTCCTACCGAGGCAGCCGACATCAAGCATCATTACCAAGCCGCGGACAGCGAACTAAAACGAACGCCCGAAGCCGTCGTGGCCGCAAGATAACCGTTGGCGGCACCGCCAAGAAAGTAGCATCGAAGACCTAAGCCATGGCAGAAGATACCGCAACCACCACTCTTGAACAGCCCGCAACCGAAGCTCCAGTAGCCGAGGCAGCGCCAGCGCCAAAAAAACGAAAAGTTAAGCGCAGCGTGCCAAATGGCCAGGTGCACATTCAAGCAACCTTCAACAACACCATCATTACCGTCACCGACCAAAACGGCGGCGCTCTTGCAACCGCTAGCGCCGGAGCCTGTGGTTTTCGTGGCAGCAAAAAGGGCACAGCTTATGCTGCACAAGTAGCAAGCGAAAAAGCCCTAAATACCGCTAAGCAAACTTTTGGCCTTAGCAAGGTCGATGTATACGTTAAGGGCGTTGGGCTCGGACGCGAAGCCGCAATCCGCGCTATCAGCACCATGGGTATGGCCGTTGACTCAATCACCGACAAAACCGGTATCCCTCACGGTGGCTGTCGCCCACGAAAGGCACCAAGGAACTAATTATGGCTCGTAACTTATCATCCATCACTAAAATGTCTCGCCGAGAAGGCTATGCGCTTCATCCTAAAGCTCAACGCATCATGGTTAAGCGAACCACCCCTCCTGGCCAACAAGGTCGTGGCCGCCAAAGCCAACCATCTCAGTACGCTATTCAGTTGCGTGAGAAGCAAAAGGTCAAACGCATCTACGGTTTGATGGAGAAAAGCTTCCGCAAGCTAGTTGAAGAAGCCCAGGCTAAGCAGGGCTCAACAGGCGAACAACTCCTCAACTACTTAGAGCGCCGCATTGACAATGTTGTGTACCGTGCTGGGTTTGCCATCAGCCGTGGTGCAGCCCGCCAACTAGTTACTCACGGTCACATTGAATTGAATGGCCGTCGCGTCGATATCCCATCAATCCGCCTGAAAGCAGGTGACATCCTCACCGTTCGGGCTGCTTCAAAAAAATCTTTCTACTTTACTAACATTGACGATTTGGTGCCAGCTAACGACAACTTCACCCCCAGTTGGCTGACGTCAGATCGTAAGAAGTTCACCATCACGGTAAAGGCTGAGCCAACCCGCGAGGACGCCGAACCAGATATTAACGACCAGTTAATCGTTGAGTACTACTCACGATAGGTAGGTCATAAGGAGACGAGAATGAAGACTATCCATTTACCAAGCCTAAGCAACGTAGACGAGCACACAAAAACGAGTGCCACTTTCGCTATTGAACCGTTGCACACCGGCTATGGCATGACCTTAGGCAACAGCCTCCGCCGCGTACTGCTCTCTAGTATTGCTGGTGCTGCTGTGACTGGCTTTAAGATTACTGGCGTGACCCATGAATTCACAACAGTAAAGGGCGTCAAGGAAGACGTTGTCGACATCATGCTCAATCTCAAACGCCTACGCCTGCGCGTATTCAGCGATGAACCTCAGCAGCTGGTTATTAAGAAGAAGGGCAAAGGCCCAGTAACCGGTAAAGATATCGCCGCAAACGGTGAAGTTGAAATCGTTAACCCAGACCAAGTCATTGCCACACTTGACGATGATAAGTCTACTTTTGAAGCTTACCTGCAAGTAGAGACTGGCCGCGGCTATCGCCCGGTTGAGACGACTGGCAACAACATACCATCAGACATGATTGCGGTTGACGCCCTCTTTAGCCCAGTCCTGCGTGTTCGCTACAAGGTTGAGAATACCCGTGTTGGCCAGATGACCGACCTGGACAAGCTCTTGATCACTGTCGACACTGACGGTTCAATCACGCCAAAGGATGCGTTCGAAGAAGCTGCTGCCATTTTGGTCAATCAATATACGGCATTAGCTGGCCAAACTCGCATCGAGCAGCCCGTTGAAGTTCCCGAAGTTGACGGCGGCCTCGAAGAGACGTCAGAACTACTGACCCCAATCGAAGACCTCGGCCTCAGTGCCCGAACAACAAACGCTTTAGTTAACAACGAAATTCACACTATTAAGGATCTTGTCACCCTCAGCGACACTGAGCTGCGCGAGCTAAAAGGCTTTGGCAGCAAAGCCCTCGACGAAGTTAAGGACAAGATGGCGGAGTTGGAGCTCTAACAATGCACCGGCACGGATATCAAGGCCGCAAGTTTGGCCGCGAACGAGATCAGCGACGAGCCCTCATTAAAGGCTTAGCTACTGCTGTGATTGACAACGGGACCATCGAAACAACCTTGCCAAAAGCCAAGGAAATCGTGCCGTACGTCGAAAAGCTCATCACTAAAGCCAAAAAGGGTGACCTGCATAACCGTCGCCAGGTAATGGCAGCACTATCAACAGAGGACAGCGCCCACAAGCTATTCGATGAAATCGCACCTAAGCTAACAGCTCGTGACAGTGGCCACTTGCGCATCGAGAAGACCGGCCGACGACGAGGTGATCTAGCACCTATGGGCCGAGTTAGCTTTGTTGACGACCAGACGAACACAGCAGCAAAAACCGAGAAGAAGCCTGTCGCCAAACCTGCCGCAAGTACAAAAGCTACCGTCAAAAAACCAGCCGTTAAGACGGAGAAGAAAGCATGAAGACCTACAGCCCAAAACCAGCCGACATTAGTCGCACTTGGTACATTGTGGACGCCAGTACTGCACCACTCGGCCGATTGGCAACGACCATTGCTACTATGCTAACTGGCAAGCACAAACCAACCTACGCACCGCACCTGGACAGCGGTGACTACATCGTTGTCATTAACGCAGCTGACGTACAAGTAACCGGCAACAAGCTGACCGATAAAGTCTACTACCGCCATAGTGGCTACCCAGGTGGTATAAAAAGTCGCACCCTCAACGAACAGCAGATCAAAGATTCGACTGAAGTAATCCGTAAAGCTGTCAGAGGCATGTTGCCAAAGAACAAGCTACTCGACGAGCGACTAAAGCGTCTTAAAGTCTACGCAGGCAGCGAACATCCACATGACCCACAGCAACCAAAAGTACTGGAGATTACCCATGGCTAAAGATAGCTACCTTTACGGCCTTGGCCGACGCAAGAGCGCAACCGCCCGAGCCCGCCTGTATAGCGGCGGCAAGGGAGACATCGTTATCAACGACAAACCCGCTCTTGAGTACTTCTCTGGCAGTGAACTCCATGTCTATAACCTACTCGAGCCACTGCGCTTACTGAGCAAAGAGTCTGAGTTCAACATCAGTATTGTCGTTAGTGGTGGTGGCTTGCACGGTCAAGTTGACGCCTGCAAGCTCGCTATCAGCAAAGCCATCGCAGGGTTGAACGATGATCTAAAGAGCACTCTACGCCGAGCCGACCTACTCAAACGAGACCCACGCGAAAAAGAACGCAAGAAGTTCGGTCTCAAGCGAGCCCGTAAGCAGCGTCAGTTCACCAAGCGCTAGACATACTCGGCAGCCAGCTCTTTATTGCACACTCGTTGTTTCGCATTGTCGTATATCAGCGTAGCTCGTTAATCCTGGGACACCGTTTGACATCCGCCACCAACGCGTATATCCTCTGGTCATGTACCGCCAAGTAAATCAGTTATATACCTATTGGTTTATCCAGTCCCTCTGGCGGTATTCCTATTCGTATTTGTAACTGTTACGATCACAAACCAAACTACACCGCCAGCAGGCGGTTTTTTAATACAAAGGAGAATCAACGTGTCAGAAATCATATTTGAAGCAAAGATAGATATACTAGAACAGATGCCTCGGCCAATTCCCACGCCTAATCAACTGCGCGAGCTTCACCCATTTAGAAATGGTGTTGAGCTTGAAGTACAAGCTAATCGTCGTGCCATTGCCGACATTATGCGCGGCCAGGATGATCGATTGCTGATTATAGCTGGACCATGCTCGACTGATGGAGCAAGGTTAGACTCCGGCGAGCTGGCAGCTGTCGCATACTCGCAGGCTATGCATGAAGTATTTACTGATAATGCGTTGCGGGATCGGTTCGTGTTCGTGGAGCGCTGCAACCCCGCAAAACCACGCACCGACATTGGCCCTCGGGGTCTCGAAGAGCAGGATCTTACCCTGGCTCACCAGATCTTGACGGAAATTGTGAACCTCGGCAATCCTTTAACATTCGAGATCATGAACGACAAACAATTAGCACGCTACGGTGATATGCTAAGCATGGCTTGGGTGGGTGCGCGCGATGTAAAGAGTACCGATCTTCGCCACGCAGTTTCGGCATACCCCCATATCCCATTCTTCTTTAAGAACGATGACTACGGCAATATGGAGCCAGCGATTGGCGCCCAAGAAACGGTTCGACACCCTCGGCTTGTAGAGCTACATGACCGCGACAACCAGCTTGTCCACGAGGATGCGCCTGGACACAACACGACAGGGCTTATCTTTCGAGGCGGCGGCCAGGTAAACTCGCCTGAAAGTTTTGCGAGCACCCTTGATGGATTACTGCAGTGGCAACGTCTTCTTGTCGACTGCTCACACGCTAACGGCGCTGCCTTCTCGGATGGAAAGAAATCAGCCGGCGGGCAACAAGCCTGTGCCTTTGTTGTGGCAGACATGATCAAGCACGGCGCTCGACCTCTTGGCATCATGCTCGAAAGCTACCTACACGAGGGAAAAGGGAATTTGCCAGGGCAAAGCAAGACGGACCCCTGCATTAGTTTAGGCCAGACAATTGACATCATTGAACATCTCGCTCGCATCGTCAGCCCGACAAGGAAAGGAATAGTGTAGAATAATGATAATGAAAGAGGTAGTACTAACGGGCCTACGCGCCAATGGTGAACTCCATTTAGGGAGTTATCTTGGCGCCATTTTGCCAATGGTTAACTTGCAACGAGAGCATGCCCGTAGCCGACAGATCAATATGTTCATTCCAGACCTGCACAGTATCACCACGCCAATTGCTCACGAAGAACTACAAAATAACATCATGGCCAATCTTCGCACCTTTGTTGCCGCAGGACTTGATTTGCAAAGCAAGTCAACACACCTTTACCGCCAGAGCAGAATTCCGGCCCACTCTGAACTTGCCTGGATCTTAGACTGCTTCACCTACGTAGGTGAAGCCAATCGTATGGTTGAGTACAAAGAAAAGGCAGCACGTATCGGCAACGACAGTGTTTCGGTTGGGTTATTTAACTATCCGGTACTTATGGCAGCCGACATACTGCTTTACGGCGCACAATGGGTGCCCGTCGGCGAAGACCAACGTCAGCACATAGAGTTAACACGCAATCTAGCGCAACGAATGAACAAGAAGTTTGGCGATATTTTTGTCGTACCACACCCAACAGCCAAACAAGTTGCGTTCGCAGGGCGCGATAGAGCAGTCCGCATTCGCAGCCTCTCCAACCCCGAGCAGAAGATGAGCAAAAGCATCAGCGACCCTCGCGGCACTATACTACTAACCGATACACCGGCCGCCGCAGCTAAGAAAGTCATGAGTGCTACGACTGATTCTATTGGCAAAGTAAACCTCGATTTCGACAACCAACCAGGCGTCAGTAATTTACTGCAAATACTAGCCATCCTCACACAGCAGCCACTCACCAGCGTGGCGAAAGAATGGTCTGGGCAGACACAGTATGGCGAGCTTAAACGTGCCGTAGCTGATGTCGTTGAGGCATTCTTGACCGACTTTCAGGCCAAGCTAAAATCGACGGACCACACTGCTATCACCAAGAAACTAGCTGCGTCCGAGGAAGCTATGAACCTGGTCGCGAATAAAACACTCCACGCTGTTCAAGCAGCTGTGGGTTTGCGTTAGATATGCACGTACAACTCCAAGCTAGCGAAGAAAGCGACACTGTTGGCATGCGGCTAGACACTGCGTTGAGCCAACAGGTTGCAGACTACTCCCGTGCGTCGATTATCCGCTTGATAAAAAATGGCGCAGTGACGGTGAATGGTTCGACCAAGCCGCCAAGCTATCGCCTGCGAGAGGGGGATAGCGTCGCCTTTGACGTGAGTGATGTCGCCATTCCCGCAATTGACTTACCAGTCATATTTGAGAATGATGATGTCATAGTTATTGATAAGCCTGCAGGTGTTCTCACTCACAGCAAGGGCAGTCTAAACCATGAAGCCACAGTGGCAACATTCATCGCTGACAGACTCACACCCGAACTGCGCAGCTCTAATAGGGGCGGTATTGTGCATCGTCTCGATCGAGCCACAAGCGGGGTAATCATATGTGCCAAAAACCAACCGACGCAAACGTTTTTACAAAAGCAATTCGCTCAGCGTAAGACAAAAAAGACCTACACCGCCATTGTCGTCGGTGCACCAAAAGATCCTTCTGCCATCCTTAACTGGCCAATCGCGCGCAACCCCAAAAAACCTCAAACCTTTCGCGTCAGTGCCCTGGGCAAGTCAGCTTCAACTGCATACAAGATACTTTCAGCAAACGAATATTTAAGTCTACTCGAGCTAACACCGACGACCGGACGAACCCATCAACTGCGGGTTCATATGCAGCATCTTGGCCACGCGATACTTGGTGATCCACTTTACGGCAAGCCTGATGAGCGACTATTCCTCCATGCCACCAAGCTAGAACTAACATTACCAGGCGGGAAACGACGGGTATTCTCATCGCCAATACCAAAGAGTTTTGCAGACAGGATGAAGCGCTTATGAACAAGCTATACTTTCATCCTAGAACTGCGCAGGAGTTAGACCAATTAATCTCGCGACCTCGACACGCCGTACTCTTGGTAGGCCCGAATGGCTCCGGCAAAACTACTACGGCGGACTGGCTGTGTAGACAGTTACTCAGCATCACCAGCAATGAACTCGATCCGGAACGAGTGTTGTGGCTGGAACCCGACAATAAGCAATTGAGGATTGAGCAAGTTCGACAAGCACAACACTTTGCCAAAACAACCGCCAACGCTCAAGTACTGCAGCGCATCATTGTACTATCCCAAGCCGACACAATGGCCGAACCGGCCCAGAACGCCTTACTCAAACTACTAGAGGAGCCACCAGCTGGGGTAATGTTACTACTCCTAACAAACAACGAAAACAGCCTACTGCCAACCGTGAGGTCTCGCTGCCAAGCAATCACTATCTTACCCCTGGCCAAGGATCAGGCCCGCCAGAATTTTGAAAGCGTAGAAACGCCACACTTCGAACGAGCCTGGCGGGTAAGTGGCGGCTATGCGGGCATGCTTAGCGCACTCTTGGGAGATGACGCATCCAGTGAGGCGCTCGATCGGGCCCGAAGCTATCTTGGGAGTACTACATTTTTAAAAGTCTCCGAGCACGAAAAACTCAAGGAGCGCCCTGTGGCCATTGAGCTGGTAGATAACCTGCTTATTTTGTGTCGAGCCGCCCTAGAACAAGCCGCAACTCAAGCGAAGGACGAAACAACAAAAATTTGGTTGCGACGAAGTGAGGCCTGTCTTACAGCCAAGGAACAATTAGCTAAAAACGCTAATGTAAAGCTATGCCTCGATGTGTTAGCGCTTAATCTGATATAATACCCCCGATGTTTGCCTTGCTACTCATCCTGGGCATGTTCGCTCTTACCTTACAGCGACTGACCCAGACGGAAACCGACATTGAGCCTTTGAGCCAAAAGCTTAGTTTGCGTCTCCAAAAATTGTGGGATATCGCCCATGTTGGCTTGCGAGAGAACAAGTTCTTGCGGGCCGAAAAGGCGCTATTAACTATTCTGAAGATCGACCAAACAAACGCTGCAGCCTACAACCGGCTCGGCATTCTATATGCCAAGCAAAAGGAGTACAAGGACGCGATCGATTGCTTCGAGATCGCCAGCAGCCTAGAACCAAGCCCATCCAGCCTACATAACCTGGGGCTTATTTATTACGAGACCGAGAACTATGAAAAAGCCGCCTCAGCCTTTGAGCACGCGCTCGAGGCCGAGGAAAACCTCGCTGCACGGCATATCGCCTACGCGAAAGTGCTGGAGCGTCTTGGCGATAACAAAGGAATGTTATTAGAACTTGAAGCAGCTGTGGAGCTCGAACCGAATCCCGAGAGCTACCAATTACTCGCCAAAGCATATGAGGCCACTGGCCACGAAGAACACGCCGAAGAAATACGCGCCAAGCTGCGCACCTTAATTATGCCTACCAGCAAGCCGCGCAGGATCGCCCGACCACGTCGGTCAGTTATTTAAATGCGCTGGCAAGACATTGTTATATCCATCTGTCAGGCAGGTTTCTTTTTTGCCATGCTGCCAACCATTATGGGTAAGCGAAAACCTGCTTTTGCAACCTCCCTCATGAATGTAGTGCTGGTGACGCCAATCGTTATATGCTTGGCAACTCTCGGCCTATGGCTATCCTTCGCGACAGGTCTAACCACTGCAGCGGCCTGGCTGATCGTCACCATACAGACCTGGCCAAAAAAAGCTTCATAGCATAGTTTACTAGTAAGTAATTATATTGTATAATACGCTTCATGTCTGAGTTATTTATCCCGACATTGGACGACCAAACCAAGGAGCACCTCTTCCACCCTTACATAGCTGACGGATGGCATTTTGGTGCCGGCAACCCAGAATTCTGGAAGTTTGCCGATCAGTTAGTAGTGCCCGGTGGCAAGGCATTAGAAATTGGCTGTGGGCGAGGCCGAAATGTATTATTCTTTGCAACACAGGGTATGGATGTGACAGCCATTGACGTTAGCTCAACTGCTGTTGAGTCGGCCACAATAACAACCGCACCATTATTTGAGGCAACTGGCACTGGCGCCAACATCGTACTCGACGACCTCATGACTACCGAGTTGCCAGCAGAGTCTTTCGACACAGTTATTATGGACAGCCTACTAAACCATTGCGAATCCGAAGGTAAGGGTATCGCGGCCATCGAGAAAGCGACCTCGCTCCTCAAGCCTGGCGGCCATATGTTCCTGCGCGTCGTTGGTACCGAAGATGAAACATTCCAAGATAATCTTGAAACGAATGGGGCCGATGACCCACACGTCAAGTTTGTTACCTGTGGCTGCTCTGGGGAGATAAAGGAAGAGCCGGTTTTATATCTGGACCCAATCACCCTTGGTGCAACCCTGTTCAGCATGGGCTTGGATATCGTTCACCAGCAAACCATCACAGAGCCATATATGTACAACATCCTACACGGCGAGACCTTCCGTGACGAGTGGCCGAACTTTACACCACAGCTGCTGACATACGTTTTA
>CAZTXC010000012.1:0-9468 GCA_964617855.1 uncultured Candidatus Saccharibacteria bacterium
GCCATGGCGGCTAATCGATTTACGGGCATTCGGGCAGCCCTGGTGTGGGACGTCGCATCGGCAAAGTCGTCTCGTGTTGAAGATGACGCCAATGTACTCGTATTGCCAGCCAAAGTAGTCGAAGCCGACCTCGCTAATGATATTACAGAGACTTGGCTCAACACCGCCTTTGATAAAGCGGCTCGTCGAGTGAGGCGCCTCAAGGAGCTCGACGAACTGTAAGTGCTACAATTGTTATGATGATTTGTCCGTGCATTACCGCAACTAATCCCGAAGAATTTGCCACGCAACTTGGACGTGTTTCGGATTTCGCAAAACGTCTGCACATTGACGTATCTGATGGCGAGTTTTCGCCTGTGAAGCTCATAAATCCCGCCAACATCACCTGGCCAAGCAACGTAGTAGCAGACATACATGTCATGTACCGGAAGCCTCTTAGCATACTCGAGACGCTCATAGCCCTTCAGCCCCAAACCATAATTATTCCGATTGAATCAGATGATGTTGACGCTGTGCTAGATGAATTGACCGGCATGGGAATTAAACGAGGCGTAGCCGTTCTGCAGGACACGCCTATTGAGGCATTACGACCGTTTATTGAGCGTGTAGATCACGTGCTAATTTTTAGCGGCGATCTTGGACACTTTGGCGGCCAAGCTGATACGAGCCTATTATCTAAAGTAGCAGCTGTAAAACAATGGAGAGCAGATGTTGAGATTGGCTGGGACGGCGGAATAAACGAAGACAACATTACTGAACTACAGGCTGGCGGAGTTGATGTATTTGACGTCGGCGGGACAATACAACGCGCCGAGAATCCACTCGGAGTATATAAGGCTTTGGAGGCTCTCCTCAATGCATAAGAACCGTGATGGCTTCATATTGCTCATTGTTGTCTTGGCGATATTACTGATAGCCTCTGTGAGCTTTGTTATTTACCGAGTAGTGCAAGCCCGGTAGTACACCGCTTGCGCTTGAAATGCTACAATTATGTAAATGGGATCACTCACACACCAAGAACTTGAGCTGAAAGCTAACGAGATTCGAAAGAGCATTATTGAGATGCTTGTCGAGGCAAAAAGCGGCCATTCAGCTGGGCCGCTTGGCCTTGCGGACATATTCACGGCATTATATTTTGACGTGCTCAAGCATGACCCCAAAAATCCTGACTCCTCCGAACGAGACATTCTTGTTCTCAGTAATGGCCACTGCGCACCAGTCCGCTATGCCACCATGGCGCATGCTGGGTACTTTCCAATCAGTGAGCTCAAAACTCTTCGTAAGCTAGGTTCGAGGTTGCAAGGTCATCCAGAACGCACAAAACTGCCCGGGATGGAAAATACGAGCGGTCCACTAGGCTCGGGCCTGAGCCAGGCAGCTGGCATGGCGCTAAGCCTACAGCTTGACGACGTGCACGACCGTTGGGTCTACTGCGTTACAGGAGACGGGGAGCTCGACGAGGGCAATATCTGGGAAGCAGCTATGTTCGCTGGAAAGAACAAGCTATACAACTTAACGGTGATTGTAGACCGAAACAACATTCAGATTGATGGGCCTACGGAACACGTCATGCCGCTGGAGGATCTCAAGCTCAAGTGGCAGGCTTTCGGATTTCATGTACTCGAAATTGACGGCAATAATATCGAAGCGATCATCGATGCATGCAGCATGGCTCGTGCTATCGTCGAAAAGCCAGTCGTCATCATTGCCCATACCATTCCAGGTAAGGGTGTCGACTTTATGGAATTTGACTACCACTGGCATGGTAAACCGCCGAACCCAGAAGAGGCCAAGAAGGCTTTACACGAACTCCGTACCCTGCAAGGAAAAATAAGATCGGAGCACGAATGAACGACTTGCACCTCGCGCCCCTATCAGCCGACGCCCCAACCGAGCCAATCAGAGCAGGATTTGGGAAAGGTCTGTTACGTGCCGGAGAGCTCAACAATCAAGTTGTTGCATTGTGCGCAGACCTGACTGGATCCACCAGTATGAATCTGTTTGCGGAGAAGTTCCCAGCGCGATTTGTTGAGATTGGCGTTGCCGAGCAGAACCTCGTTACTGTTGCGTCGGGAATGGCAGCCATGGGTAAAGTGCCATTCTGCAGTAGTTACGCCGCCTTTAGCCCTGGTAGAAACTGGGAACAAATTAGGACGACTATCTGCCTCAACGACATGCCGGTCAATGTCATCGGGTCGCACGCGGGGGTATCTGTAGGCCCAGATGGCGCCACGCACCAAATGCTCGAAGACATTGCACTCATGCGGGCCCTCCCTAACATGGTTGTTATCGCCCCGGGCGACAGCATTGAAGCCGAAAAGGCCACTTTGGCGATTGCCGCGGATCCACGCCCAAGTTACATGCGGTTAGCGCGTGAGGCCACGCCAATAATTACCACTGACAAAACACCATTTTCATTAGATAAAGCACTCATCATGAAGACCGGTACCGACGTAAGCCTGATTGCAACTGGCACAATGACGCATCAAGCGCTTGTAGCAGCCGAACAACTCGCAAAGCAAGGTATCTCCGCAGAAGTCGTACACGTTCCAGTAATTAAACCACTCGATGCTGCAACTATTCTTACTAGCGCCGAAAAAACTAAACATGTGGTAACGATTGAAGAACACCAAATCATCGGCGGTCTTGGTAGCGCTGTAGCCGAACTGCTGAGCGAGCATACACCAACGCCTATGAAGCGTATCGGTATGCAGGATAGGTTCGGTGAATCCGGTGAAATGACTGAGTTGTTTAAACATTTTGGTCTCCATGCCGACAACATTGCTAAGGTTGCCGAGCATCTAATTAAAACAAGCACCTAGCAACTCGTGGACTGGCATCTCGTTATCTTGGGCCAGGTTCTGTTATCTTCCTTTTTTATACTCCTTACGCGCCACATCCTATCGACTTACCCTAAAAGCGCTCAACAAGTTAATCTTATTACAAGTATTTGTGTGGCCGTTTGCGGTGTCGTCGCTGGTATATTGACTGAGGCTAGTTTGATCCAATTGAATGCTGTCGCGCAAAACTGGCCACTCTTATGTCTTGAGGGCACATGTTTCGCTATTTCTACCTTATATGCGTTAAAAACAGTTGAGCACAGCGATTCCGGCACCGCCGCTATCTTCTCAACACTGAACACGGTATCCGCAATCACCGTGGCGACAATCGTACTCGGAGAAGGGCTTAGCTGGCTACAGCTGTGTGGTGCATCTATTATTCTCTTTGCAACACTGGTGGTTCTGTACGATGGACGGCCGAAAAAGCAACA
This sequence comes from uncultured Candidatus Saccharibacteria bacterium, assembly GCA_964617855.1. Classification (GTDB taxonomy): domain Bacteria; phylum Patescibacteriota; class Saccharimonadia; order Saccharimonadales; family CAZNVG01; genus CAZTXC01. Next base: position 3,272 of record CAZTXC010000012.1, read on the forward strand.
AAGGAACATCACATTGGCTTTTGTCTACGCAATAATAACAGCCGTCTTCTTTAGTGCAGCAACCACAACGGAGAAGCATCTACTCGGTCAGATGAGTACCGCATCGTACTTTGTGTTTGGCTGGGGTGTTCAAGGCTTGGCTGCGACTATCATTTATAGACTAAAACGGCCGTCACGCCCAGTAACTAATGCTCGCTTCGTAACTCTCGCAACTGTTGCCGGTCTGACGCGAGGCCTGGCTGGGTTCTTATTCATATCTGCCCTCATAATAGCCAACAATCTCTCAGTAGTTTCTACGTTAAGTAGTCTAAAAGTCGTTACCACCGCTCTCTTAGGGGTGATTATTCTGAAAGAACAATCACATATAGCCCGAAAGATGACTGCCGCATTTTTTGCCATGCTTGGGGTAGCCTTAATTCTCACCAGATAGTACTATTTACATATGCCGCTAACGCTTAGGGAAATACGGAAAAACTGCGACGATGCTCGCGCAACTATGGCCCGGGCCCGCAAAGAACACTTCGCGCTTGGTGCGTTTAATCTCGACAACCAAGAAACACTTATTGCGGTTGCTCGAGCAGCAGCAAAGAAGAAAGCCCCTGTGTTAGTCGAAGTAAGCCAAGGTGAGGTTGATGCACTTGGGCTGGATAATGTTCGAGACATGGTCGACAACTACAAGGTTCAATACGGCATCGAGATGTACGTAAACCTAGACCATAGCCCTAGTGTTGCAGATGCAATTAAGGGTATCGAAGCCGGCTTTGAGTTCATTCATATTGACGTATCGCAAGCTAATCACAACGCACCGCTCGGGCAGATCATTGAGGACACCAAGCAAGTTGTCGCCGCAGCCAAATTAACGGGCGCACTCGTCGAAAGCGAGCCACACTATTTTGGCGGCGGCAGTAATAAGTTCACTGAGGCGTTCGACTATGATGAAATCAAGAAGACTTTTTCAACCCCCGAAGATGCAAAGCGATTCGTTGAGAAAACAGGCATCGACACCTTTGCTGCGAGCGTCGGCAACCTTCATGGGCAATACCCCGTCCCCAAAGAGCTTGATCTTGATTTGCTGCGGCGTATCCGAAAGGCTATAGACTGCAACATCAGCCTGCACGGCGGCTCAGGTACCCCGGGACATTTCTTTAAGGAAGCAGTTAAAATTGGCGTCACAAAGATTAATATAAACTCTGACATGCGGGTGGCATATCGAGACACTTTGGAGCGCGTATTATCAGAAAACGAGACAGAGTATGCTGTCGTTAAATTGATGGGGCAAGTAATTGACGCCGTCCAGGCAGTTGTAGAGAGCAAAATAGACACCTTTAACTCCAGAGGCAAAGGCCGGCCGGATATATGAGCCAACGGGTAACGACGATTGGTGCTGCTGTGCAAGATGTCTTCCTGCAAGGCAAAGTCTTCACGCCAAAAACTGAAGAAGACGGCGATGTAGTAGAAGAGTTTGCGCTTGGTAGCAAAAACGAAGTTGAAAGCGTCATCTACAGCACTGGCGGTGGAGCAACAAATGCGGCAGTTACTTTTGCGCGACAAGGATTAGATGCGGCATACCTTGGAAAAACAGGTCAAGACTTTGCAGGACACAACATTCGTGCCGATCTCGAGAAGGAAGGTGTTGATATATCACAGATGAGTTATTCTGAGCTCGGTTCAGGTTTCTCGGCTCTGTTATTAGCGCCGAATGGTGAGCGCACTATTTTGACCTATCGTGGAGCTAGCACTCACTACGACATCGACAAAAAACAGCTGGACAGTCTTCAGACGGATTGGATCTACCTTAGCTCATTGGATGGAAACTTTGATGTCATCCAAGCCGTACTTTTATGGAGCCACGAACATAGCGTCAAGGTGGTCTGGAATCCCGGCAAAAAAGAGCTCGAGGAGCCAGACGAGGTTAAATCGCTCTTGCCGAATGTGACGATACTTAGCCTCAACAAAGATGAAATGCAAACACTATTCGAAGGTGACACTATCGAGGATTTAGCCAGCACGGCAAGCCTGTCCATCCCTTACGTGGTTGTGACTGACGGCCCAAATGGCGTTGCCGCAGCTGACGGCAAGGAACTGCTAGTTGGTGGGTTATACGAAGATGTTCCAGTTATTGATAGAACAGGTGCTGGTGATGCGTTTTGCTCGGGGTTTGCTGCTGCCCTCATCAAAGGCGGATCGCTCAGGGAGGCTATCACCCTCGGTAGCGCTAACTCAACGTCGGTTGTGGGGCAGATTGGTGCTAAGGCGGGAATTCTTAAAGAAGATGCAATTATTCATGACATGCCAATTGAATCTAAGAGTTTATAACGGTTGTGTTGTATACTGTTAGGTAGCAAAGGAAAACAAAATGTGCCGAATGTTAGCCGAACTACTAGAAGCAGAGCAACCACTGTTTTCAACCGCCATTAAACAGCTAGAAAAGGCTAGCGGTCACAACAATCTTGATCTGCAACTCCTCGGCAACATTATTGAGGCTGGGCATCGAAAGATGCGAGAGCTGGGGTTGGATCCAAACGACACGACGGGCCCCGAGCTATTTCATGCCCTCATAGCCCAAATAAAGAAGCACGATCAGCACCTGGCACGCAAGATAGGTGGCAGCAGCACTTCGAGCCCGACAACGCTCATTCCTCTCATCAAGGCTGCCGTCGAAAAAGCAGACGTGCCCATGACGTGCTGGGTGTTAAAAAAATCGGTGGCAAGGCAAATGCTCCATGACAATCCACCGCCAGCTATTATGAAACACCTTCGATACCGTTCGATCGATCAGATGCTAAAGAAGGAAGATCTGTTTGAGATATACGGAGCACTTCGGTTTGCAGAAGGCCCGGAGTGGCTGAGTAAGTTTAACGAAAACTATAAGCATCTCAAGCCAAGCGACTTTGAGTCTCGCAAAATCGACATTGTAGTCATGCCACACGATCGATGGGCTGATCTATGCGAGGAGTTTGTCCACAAGAAGAAACATAACATCACCCACCTTAAAGAGATGGGGGCTATATTGATGTTGCCAGTAAAACAAGATAAGTTGCCAGGCATCACACTCTGGGCCACCTCCTTACTCTTCCATTACATAAATGAAATTCGTCTGTACAGCTCCTTCTTTAAGCTCGAGCAGGTCCGCTCTGACTTTGCCGAAGTATTTGTCGACACCTTGAACGCTGACCCTGGAAAACATGCGCAAATGGTTGGTAACCATATCCATTGGCGTGTCATTCAGCGGTACTTTGGCAAACTAAAGGACGAACATCACCCAGAAATCTTTCAGCCGCATGTTCAACCAGAAGACCTTCACTGGCGCCGGGCCGAAGCTGCAATTGCCGAGATTGACCCAGAGCTCACATTTTGGTTGGACTTAGACTACGTCGGACGTATATATGATGGTCGTCCTGTCACTTTCAATATGCTCGATGTTGCTGCAAGCTACACTAATAAAACACCATACGAAGAACGCGAGATATATCACTTCAGGGAAAGTCTTTGGAATGAGATATTTATGCGTTATATGGGGCAGAAGAACTTGGAGCGCCAAATCCTACGCCAACTTGACAATGACATGATTGCCCCAGAAAAAATCAAAGCCGAGCCAATGGTGTGAAGTACTCAATCTGCATATCTGGGGCAGCATCAGGCAAAACTGTCGAAACTTCGCGTAAGCTGGCAGAACAATTAGGCCGAGCAATTGCGCGACGAGGGCACATTATTACAACCGGAGCTACCGTCGGACTGCCTTTCTTTGCAGCAAAGGCCGCCAGTAAGGCGGGTGGCATGAGCATAGGCTTTTCTCCAGCCTCAAGCTTGCGGGAGCATGTATACAAATACCGACTACCAATTGGTGTGTACGACTTTATAAATTTCACTGGTATGCACTATGTTGGGCGAGATGTACACCTGGTTCAGTCCAGCGACGCTGTCATTACGGTTGGCGGCCGATTTGGCAGCCTCCATGAGTTTACTACCGCACTTGAGTCTTACATGCCTTGTGGTGTCCTGCTCGGAAGCGGGGGAACGGCCGATGCCATTCCAGGGCTCATGGATCAACTTGAGTTCAATAAAAAGAATCTAGTTGTCATGAACAATGATCCTCAAGACTTAGTTGATGAGATCATCCGCAGGCTGGACAAAGAATTCGCCGACATTGACGCCAGCCAGTTAACTAAGCAATGGCTTAAAGAAACACCGAGCGATGACCACGAACACCGGGGCTGACGTATAATGACTACATGTCCACATTTAAGCTAACCAGCAACTACACACCGCAGGGCGATCAACCGTCCGCCATTGCCGCCCTGAGTGCTGCAATCAATGCAGGTAAAAAAGAGCAGGTTCTGCTGGGAGTGACCGGGTCTGGCAAGACGTTTACCATGGCTAACGTCATCCAACAACAACAGCGACCAACGTTGATTCTGAGCCACAATAAAACGCTTGCAGCACAGTTGTACAACGAGTTTAAAGAGTTCTTTCCTGAGAACGAAGTGCACTACTTTGTTAGCTATTTTGACTATTATCAACCCGAGGCATACATTCCCCGGTCAGATACATATATTGAAAAAGACTCGCAGATTAACGAGGAAATTGACCGGCTTAGACACGCCGCCACAGACGCTCTGTTAAGCCGACGCGATGTCATTATTGTCGCAAGTGTTAGCTGTATTTATGGTATTGGCTCTGTATCCGACTACGATCAAATGGCAGTTCGATTAAAAAAGGGTGAGCTTCGCCGACGCGACAAACTGCTACGCCATCTGACAGATATTCAATATCAACGTAATGACATTGATTTTCACAGAGGAACGTTTCGTGTTCGAGGCGATGTGGTAGACATCTTTCCAGCAGGTGAACAGCAAGCTTATCGAGTAGAGTTTTTTGGTGATGAAGTAGAGCGGATTACTCAGGTAAATCCTTTGACGGGTGAAGTTAGTGGGGAGCGTAACGAATTGGTTGTATTTCCTAGCAGTCACTACGTCACGCCACAAGAGAAAGTGCAGGGTGCACTCGAGATGATACGTAGTGAGCTCAAACTTCGCCTGGAGTTCTTTCGTAGCCAGAATCTCCTCCTGGAGGCCCAGCGGCTGGAGCAACGAACCAACTTCGACTTGGAAATGATGGAAGAGACGGGGTTTGTAAAAGGTATCGAAAACTACTCCCGATATCTGACCGATCGAGAGCCCGGTGAACAACCAGCGACGTTAATGGATTATTTTCCAGATGATTACCTATTGTTTATTGATGAGTCTCATATGACCATTCCACAAATTCGCGGCATGTACAATGGCGATAGAGCCCGTAAGGAAGTACTGGTTGAGCATGGCTTTCGATTGCCGAGTGCACTAGATAATCGACCATTAACCTTCACTGAGTTCGAGCGTCACGTCAACCAGGTTGTGTATGTAAGCGCTACGCCAGCAGATTACGAGTTGAGCCGAGGTGGCGAGCCGGTTCAGCAACTCATCAGGCCTACTGGCTTACTCGATCCGTTGATAGAGGTTAGGCCTGTTACTGGCCAAGTTGACGACTTAATCGCCGAGATTCGAGCCACCGTCGACAAACAACAGCGTGTACTTGTCACCACGCTCACTAAGCGGATGTCAGAAGACCTCACTGAGTATCTCAAGGAGATTAATATTAAAGTCCAATACCTACACTCAGACGTCGATACACTTGATCGAACAGACATTCTGCGAGACCTGCGTCTTGGTGTTTACGATGTATTGATAGGTATCAACCTATTGCGAGAAGGGCTCGATCTACCCGAAGTTTCATTAGTTGCAATTCTTGATGCAGACAAAGAAGGGTTTTTGCGTAGCGAGCAAGCACTTATTCAGACAGTCGGCCGTGCTGCCCGCCACCAGCAAGGTCATGTCATCATGTATGCCGACACTATCACCGGCTCAATGAAACGCACTATTGATGAAACGCAACGACGACGTAAGCTTCAAGAGGAGTACAATATTGCGCATGGCATTACACCCGAAGGTGTGCAGAAGGCGATTCGCGAGAGTATGCCTCGTGGCGAGAGCAAGACTGAACCAAAACTCAATCTAAAAAAGATACCTAAGGACGAGTACAAGCATCTGCTGCAGGATCTTCGGGCTCAAATGGATCTTGCATCAGCTAATCTCGAGTTCGAAAAAGCTGCCGAACTCCGTGATACGATAGCCGAAATTGAAGCTCAGCTGTAATTTACT